>DAOMPU010000039.1:3847-13365 GCA_035444925.1 Terricaulis sp.
GGCGGCGGAAGCCATCTGCGCCGCGTTTTGCGTGTTCGCGCCGCCATCGATGGCGGGCGGCGTGCAAGCCGCAAGGGCGAGCGCCGCGAGCGACGCTGTGAGAAAATGCACTTTCATAGGCGCTTCTCCTTTTCGGGCCTCAGGCCGCCTTGGCGCTCAGCGCGGTAAAGCGCTTCAGGTGATAATCCACATTGCCGAACGTGGAATCGAGCATGGTCACGCGCTTGAAATAATGCCCCA
Organism: Terricaulis sp.; assembly: GCA_035444925.1. Classification (GTDB taxonomy): domain Bacteria; phylum Pseudomonadota; class Alphaproteobacteria; order Caulobacterales; family Aquidulcibacteraceae; genus Vitreimonas. Next base: position 4,088 of record DAOMPU010000039.1, read on the forward strand.
CGCGCATTTCTTCGGTGACGCCCATGCCGCCATGGATCTGCACCGCGTTCTGGCCGACGAAGCGCCCGGCGCGCCCGATCGAGACTTTCGCGGCGGACACCGCCTTCGCCCGCTCCGCATCGCTTGCGTCGAGCTTCAGCGTGGCGAGCAGCGCCATCGAGACGCTTTCTTCGGTGTGCATGAACATATCGACCATGCGGTGCTGCAGCACTTGGAAGTCGGCGATGGCGCGGCCGAATTGCTTGCGCGTCTTGGAATATTCTTGGGTGGAGGAGGTCATCATCCGCATGGCGCCGACGGCCTCGTGATTGAACGCGGCGTTCGCTTCGTCCACCAGGCGCTCCACCAGCGCCAGCGCGCCATCGGGCGCGCCCACCAGCGCATCGGCGCCGACGGAGACGTTCTCCAGATACACTTCCGCGGCGCGCGTGCCGTCCATCGTAGGATAGTCACGCGTGGTGACGCCTTTGGCGGCCTTCGGCACGAGGAAAAGCGAAACGCCTTTCGCGTCGCGCTGGGCGCCCGCGGTGCGCGCGGTAACGAGCAGATAATCGGCCTGCGGCGCGCCCAGCACCACGGCCTTGTGCCCGTTCAGCACATAGCCGGCGCCATCCTTCTTCGCCGTGGCGCTTACATCGTTCAGCGCCCAGCGGCTCTTCGGCTCGGCCTGCGCGAAGGCGATGATGCGCTCCCCGCCGGCGATGGCGCCGAGATGCTCCTCTTTCTGCGCGGCGCTGCCCGCGCTGATGAGCGCGCCCGCGCCGATCACCACGGTGGGCACGTAAGGCTCCACCACCAGCGCCTTGCCGAATTCTTCCATGACGACCGCAACGTCGAGCGCACCGCCCCCCAAGCCCCCGGCTTCCTCCGGCAGCGGCGCGGCGAGCAGGCCAAGCTCAGCGAACGTGGCCCAATTCTTTTTCCAGCCGTCATCGCTTTTCAGCGCTTCGCGGCGTTTCTCGAAATCGTACTGGCCTGCGGCCCACTTCGCGATCGAGTCACGAAGCATGTTTTGTTCTTCAGTATAGTCGAAATTCATTGGGCGCTCCCTGCGCGCACATTTCCCGCCTCGCCGCGATAAATCAAGGCGCACCTAGCGCGGGCGGCGGCCAAAGATGACCTCCCAAAGGCTGCGCTTGCGCGCCATCGGCGCGGGCGGGGGCCGGCCGCCTTGCGGGGGCGACCACGGCCCCGGCCGAGGCGCGGGCGCGCGCGCTGGCCCCGAAGGCAGCGGCGTAAAGCGCGGCGCCGTTGCGGCAGGGCGGCGGGGCGCGGCGCCTGAGACCGCCGCCTTCAAGCGCGCGGCCACCGCTTTGGCGTCCCCGCTCCACTTCATGCTGTCCTTGCCGGAGATCAGCGGCAGCTTGGAGAGATCGGGCTGCCCCACGATCAGCGGCACCACCTTCTTTTGCCCGTTCACCTCTAGAGCGAGCGCGGTGTTCACCTCTACGATCGGCCATTCCTTGGCGATCGCGTTGCTGGAGATGATGGCGAGCACCGTGCGCGCCGAGCCCAGCGCAGTGTTGATCTTCTCGGTGAAGCTCTCGCCCCAGCCAATATGGGCTTCATCCAGAAACACTTTGAGGCCGAGCTGCGCGCACGCCTCAAAGATCGGCCGCGCGATCTCGTCCTTATCTTCGCTCGCGTGACTGATGAACACATCGAAATCGTCGGCGCCGAACACCATCTGGCGGATGAAACGCGAGGGATTGGGATCAACCTTCAGCACCTTGGCGCAGAGGTTGAGGAACACGGGATCATCCGCCCCGCGCACCATTTTCAGGAAGGCGAGCTGGCCATAAAGCCCGTTGCGGTAGGCGCGATCGTAATTTTCCGGCAGCTGCAGAAAGCCGCGATGGCGCAGGAAATGATCGCGCGCCGCGCCCTCAAGGCCGAACTTTTCCCACGCGTGCAGCATGGCGCGGATTTTCCGCACGCGCTTGCGTGAGACATTGGCTTTGGCATTGACGTTGAGGCCCGTGACGCTTTGGCGCTGGTCGCGCTTTTGCAGGCGGACCTTCTTGTGGTTGATCGCAAAGCCGCTGGCGATCACCGCGCGCTCCAGCGCTTCGCCCGCGCGCACGCCCAGCGCCCCGCCCTCGCCCTGCGCGGAAACCGCGAGCGCGGCGGGGAAAGTGACTTGGTTGCCGGAAAACGTGATGTCGTCGGCGTAGCGCGAATAGCGCACGCCGTTTTCGCGCGCGAGGCGCGAGAGCGCGCGGTCCAGCTGCACGGCGGCGAAGTTTGACAGCGGCGGCGAAGTCGGCGCGCCTTGGGGCAAGCCGTTGCGATGGGTGCAAAGCTGGGCAAACAGCGCCGCGGCGGCTGGGCCGAGCTTGAACGGCGGCGCCATGAATATCCCGCGCACACGGCCGAAATTCACGCTCGGGAAGAAATCTTCCAGATCGACGTTCAGCACCTGGCGCTGGCCCACGTGCTCGGCCGCATTGGTGAGGATCGAGCGTTCCTTGATGAAACCGTGCGCGCCGGGATGGGCCGCGTAGTGCAGCTGCAAAAGCGGCGCGAGCTTTTCCTGAAGCTCGCGGATGAGGCCGACGGGCGCGTGGATCTGGCGCATGCCGCCAGTGCGTTTTGGAATTTCGAAGGCGCGATAGCGCTGCTCATCGGGGGCGCGATAAAGCGCGTAGGTCAGCTTGCCCAGCGACACGCCAAAGAAAAGCGCCGCGTCGTGCGCGCTTTCCACCGGCTTGCCGTTGGCGAGGCGCAGACCTTCCGCTTCATCGAATGAAGGCATCCCACCCCTCGTACCTTACCAAACCCGCCCGATAGGGCTGGGTTTAAAGACAGACATTGTTTGTTCCGTCGCAGGATCGACAACGGACGTAGAAGGGCAGGATGCTTGGGAGGATGGAAGCGCGGGCGCGCGCGGTTAGTCAATCGCTCACGTGAACCCGCCTGCGGATTAATTCGCTTCGTCATTCCGGAGCAATGCGCAGCATTGAGCCCGGAACCCAGGGGCCGACGCACGACGCTTCGTCACGTCCTGGGTTCCGGGTTCGTCGCTACGCGACGCCCCGGAATGACGAAGGGTGAGGCCCCTAAAGCCCAAGCACCATCTTGGCGATGATGTTGCGCTGGATTTCGTTGGAGCCGCCATAGATCGAGGCTTTGCGCCAATTGAAATAGATCGGCGCGGCGGGGCCGGCGTAATCGGGGCCGATGGCGAATTCATTGTCTCCTAAGCCGCGCGGGAACGGCTGCGCGTAATTGCCGATCGCCTCCAGCGTCAGCTCCGTCAGTCGCTGCTGGATTTCGGTGCCGCGGATTTTGAGGAGTGAGCTCTCCGGCCCCGGCCCCTTGCCCGCCTGCTCACGCGCGAGCGTGCGCAGCTCGGTCATTTCCAGGGCCGAGAGATCGATCTCAAGCTGCGCGAGTTTGCGCTGGAAATCCTCGCTCTCGCTCAGCGCCTTGCCGTCATCGCCGATCTCGCTCTTGGCGATCGATTTCAGCTTTTCGACATTGCGCTTGGAACGCGCGACGCCCGCGATGCCCGCGCGCTCATGCGCCAGCAGGAATTTCGCGCAGGTCCAGCCTTTGTTTTCTTCGTAGATGCGCTGATCGACCGGCACTTTGACGTTTTCGAGGAAAACGTCATTCACCTCATAGCCGCCATCGAGCATCTTGATTGGGCGCACGGTGACGCCCGGCGATTTCATATCGATCAGGAGGAAGGAAATGCCTTCCTGCTGCTTGGCGTTGGTATCGGTGCGCACCAAGAAGAAGCCCCAATCGCCGTGCTGGGCGAGCGTGGTCCACGTTTTCTGGCCGTTGACGATGTAATGATCGCCTTCACGCACCGCGCGGGTTTTCAGGCTGGCGAGATCAGATCCGGCGCCTGGCTCTGAATAGCCTTGGCACCACCACACCTCGCCGGAAAGAATGCCCGGCAAGAAGCGCTGCTTCTGCTCTTCCGTGCCGAACGTGTAGATCACGGGGCCGACCATCGACACGCCGAACGGCAGCGGCGGAATGGTTTCCGCGCGCGCGTTTTCTTCCAGCCAGATGTAACGCTGTGTGGCTGTCCAGCCCGTGCCGCCATATTGCACGGGCCAAGCGGGCGCGGACCAGCCCTTCTTGCCGAGGATTTTATGCCAAGCGAGGAAATCCTCCTTGCTCAAATCCTCGCGCAGCACCTTGCCGCGCAAATGCTTCGGATAATTCTCTTCGATGAAAGCGCGGACTTCGTCGCGGAACGCGATCTCTTCGGGCGAAAAATCTAGATTCATTGAGCAGCCTCGCCGCGCGCTTCCTCCGTGCGCGCTTGGCGAGAACTATAAGGCGCCGCGCGGACCTATCAACTCAGCATCCGGAACGCGCTTTCCGCTACGGCGCCGCGCGGGCTCGCTGCGCGCCTCCGCTGTTTCGCGCGGCGCGGCCGCCTGGCGCGCCACAGCGGGCGGGGCTGGCGCGATGGTTTGTTCGACGCGATCAGAGGTCAGCGCAGAGCGTGCGTCCTCCGTTTGGCACGGCGACACGGCCTCCGCGGCGGCGGCGGTTGGAAACGCGACGGCGGCGATCACGCCGGCCAGCATCAAGACTTTCATCTCCCTCACTCCTCCCGGCGCGGGCGCAAGCCCGCTTACGTGGCTTTACGCTGCGTCTGGATTGCCCTGCCCCGCGGCGATGTGGGCGGGCGAACAGGCCGCCGCCCGTTCTGCGCGCATCATAGCCGCATCGCGGGGATTGGCGACCGCCCGGGCCTCGGCCTGGACGGTGTTCACTTCATTGTGTGCGCGCAAAACGGCCTCTGGGCTCTGGCGCTGGGCCTCCAGATTGAGACGGGCGCGCTCGGCCGCGGGCGCTTGGGCTTCAATCGCCGAATCGTACGCCGCGCAACGCACGGCTTGGACGAAGTCATCGCCCGACATGCTCGGCCCGTAGGCCTGAACAGCCACGGGAATGGCGATCGCGGCGGCGGCGGCGGTGGCGATCAGGGCGAAACGCATAAAGGAACCCTCCAGTCGACTCTAAACCAGCGCCTGACTTCGCTTCAGAGATGCCGCGGCGGGGGGCTGCGGATGCGACCTTGCCGCGATTTCAGGCTGATATCGAAATACGATAAACCGCATCGAATGTCAATGCTGTTTTATTGAAAAACGATATTTCCGTTTTCGACGCCCGTTGCCGCCTCGCCTGGCGCGGCCTAGCACAGCGCGATGAGCGGCCCGGCCATCTCCACCCCCTGCCAGAAAGTCTGCGCCGTGGAAGGGCAAAGCGGCATGTGCGTGGGATGCGGGCGCACGCTGCGCGAGATTGCGGCCTGGAGTTCGTATGACGAGCCGCGCCGGCTGCAGATCATGGCCGAATTGCCCGCACGCCTGGCGGCGCGGGCCAAGGCGGGCGCTTCTTAGAAGAACACGCCGCGCAGCATGTTGAGCGCCAGCAGCGCCAGCATCAAAGCGAACGCGCGCTTCAACGCCGCCTGCGGCAAGCGATGCGCCAGCCGCGCGCCGATCGGCGCGGTCAGCGCCGTCAGCGCCGCGAGCAGGACGAAGCCGGGCAAATTCACATAGCCAAGCGACCAGGGCGGCAGCCCCTGCGCGCTCCAACCGGTGATCATGTAGCCAAGCGTGGCCGGCAGCGCGATCGCCGCGCCAAAACCGGAGGCGGTCGCCACCGCCTGATGGATCGCGCGCCCGCACAGCGTCATCAACGTAACGCCGAACGCGCCCCCGCCAATGCCCATCATCGCCGAGAGCGCGCCAATCGCGCCGGCGATCAGCGCGCGCGGCGCGCCCGTCGGCAGCTCCTGCGCCACCCGCCAATTTGGATTGCCGAAGCCCATCTGCAGCGCCACCAGCAAAAGCCCGCCGCCGAAAACAATCAGCAACGCTTGCGTATCGGCGATGCCCGCCAGCAGCGCGCCAAGGATCGCGCCAAGCGTGATCCAAGGGCCCCATGCGCGCAGCACCGCGAAATCCACCGCGCCAGCCTTGGTGTGCGTCGCCAGCGAACGCCAGGAGGTTGAGATGATGGTGGAGAGAGCGGTGCCGATCGCGGCGTGCATGCGCACGGCCTCATCCACGCCAAGCGCGCCGAACACGTAATAGAGCGCGGGCACGATCACCACGCCGCCGCCCACGCCGAACAGTCCGCCGATGAAGCCCGCAAACAACCCCGCGCCCGCAAGCGCGACAATGAAAATGATCAGATCGCCGCTCACGCCGGCTCGCGCATCTGCGTGACTTCGGCCAACGCCGCGCGCACCACTTCAACGCCCGCGCCCGCGCGCACGCCCTGCTCGGACAGCACGCGCCGCCAGCGCCGCCCGCCCGGCGCGCCGTTGAACAGCCCCAGCATGTGGCGCGTCATCGCGTGCAAGGGGGCGCCTTCGGCGCGGCGCGCTTCGATATAGGGGATATACGCCTCCACCGCCGCTTCGCGGCTCGCGGCGGGCGCGCTTGCGCCAAACACACGCGGATCAGCATCCAGCAATAGCGCCGGGTTCTGATAGGCCGCGCGCCCCAACATCATGCCATCGAGGCCCTCGCTCTCGGCTAGGGCGTGATCGATGTCGGCGAGCCCGCCATTGAGAATGATCTGAAGCGCCGGCCGCGCACGCTTCAACTCCCGCACCAGCGGATAATCCAGCGGCGGCACGTCGCGGTTTTCCTTCGGCGAAAGCCCTTTCAGCCACGCCTTGCGCGCGTGCACGATAAAGGTCGTGCAGCCTTCGCGAGCCGCAAGATCAACCAGCGTGAACAGCGCCGCGCGCGGCTCTTGCTCATCCACGCCGATGCGGCACTTGATCGTTACCGGAACATCGCTCGCGCCTTCCTGCGCGGCGGCCCAAAGCTGCGCCACCAATTCCGGCTCGCGCATCAGGCAGGCGCCGAAGCGGCCCGCCTGCACGCGATCGGAGGGGCAGCCGATATTGAGATTGATCTCGTCATAGCCAAGCACGGCGCCGATGCGCGCGGCCTCGCGCATCTTCGCCGGCTCGCTCCCGCCCAGCTGCAGCGCCAAGGGATGCTCGACAGGCGAAAACCCAAGCAGGCGCGCACGATCGCCGTGGATCACCGCGTCCGCCGTCAGCATCTCGCTATAAAGCAGCGCCCGCCGCGTCAGCCGGCGATGAAACGCCCGGCAATGCCGGTCGGTCCAATCCATCATGGGCGCCACGCAGAATCTATGCAATTGATTTTGCACCATTTTTCCGTTAGCTTTCAGGAGCAAACGAGGAACGCCGTGCACCTCATGCGCACTGATGTTCCCTGCTTGTCCCGCCTGGTCCCGGGGTCATTGCACGGATAGGGCACGCGCGAAAGCTTGGATCGGGCCGAGCATAGGACGCGGCGACTTCAATCCGATCAAAGACTTCAGGCGCGCGGCGTCCGTCATACGGCGGCTTGGACCGACAGGAATTGCCGCTCCCAGTCCGTCCAATCACCGTGAATCCAGACAAAGAAAAGATCGTTCAATGGCTGACGCGCCAACTGAAAGCTGTGGGCTGCGGGAAATCCACCGGCGCGGGCCGCAACGCGGCGAGATCAGCGCGCATAAGAAAGCCCGTCAATTGGCAGAACGCCGCGATCTGGCGCACGAACGCGCGCGCATCAAACCGCTCAATCCCAGCGCTATGCGCCCAATAGGCGCCGAGATCGCCCTGCATGCCGAAGCTCGGCAAGCCCCGCAGCGCGCCGTAACGTGACATGCCATACCACGGCCCCTGCGATGCGCCGTTGGCGCCAACGCGGCCAGGAGAGCGAATGATGGCGGAGCGCACATTGTTTGCGCGCGCCGCCTCATAGGCCGCTTCGATCATCGCATCATTGGCGGAAGCGTAAATCCATGTCGGCAGTGAGCGGCCGGAGGGGCGGATATCCTCGCCGTCTTCCACATAATCAATCTGGCCAAGATGCTCCATGGCGATCAGGGCGCGGACCCGCTCATAAACGTTGGGATGCTTGACGAAATAATCCTCGTGCGCCCACGCCGTCTCCGCGCCAGGCATGAAATGTCGGCAATCGAATTCGAGCATGAGCGTGCGCGAGCGATCGCGTACACACGCCATATAGCCGATCAAAGCAAGCAACCCGAGCGCGCCATTATCCTGGCTGATCGATGGACCATCCGTGTGCGTGCGCAGATGAATCTGCTCGTCGCGCGGCGTTCCATACGCATCGCCAGGAAGATATGCGATGAGCTGATACGCTTCGGCCTGCTCCTCGCGGCCCTCAACGCGCAGCGTGGCCCACGCGCCAGCGCGCGCATCCGCCACAAGCGCCTGGCCGTTCACGCGGTCGAGATACGCCGCCGGAAAGTCGTAGTGCGTCGGCACGCGAAAGGTGTAAAGCCCAGCTGCGGCGGCGCGATTGAGGTTAAACGCGAAAAGAACGCCGGCGGGCGCACGCTCGCGCATCGCCGCGATGAAATTCGACGAGGCCGTCATTTCATCCCAAACGGGCGCGGCGATGGAATGCGTCGCGTTCTGCGCCTGCGGCGCCGGGCGCCCCTCCTCGGGCCAGCTATCGAATGGGGTCATGCGCTCATAATCGCTGTCGGCGAATGGGCCGCGCACATCCGCGCGGGGCTGCGGCCGGTACACGACGATCTTGCCCGCGACATCGGGCGGGCGTTCATCGTCCCAGAGCACCAATTGCGCTGTAACGCCCGACGCCCCGGTGAGCCCACAATTGGCGGCGTAGTTCGCAAGCGAAATCGCCCGGCCATTGCTCACCAGGGACCAATTCGAGGCGTCAGGCCACATGCTTGAGAAGCGACGCGTAAACGTCCAGGGCGAGCGGTGAATATCGACGCAGCCCAGCGCGCCAAGCTGCGCCTCCAGAAACGCCATGAAACGCCGCCAGCTCTCCGTGCCAGTGAGCGCGGGTCCATTTTGATCCTTGGCCCGGTGCCAAGCAGTCGCCTCCTCCTCGGAGATCAGCCATCGGGGATTGATTTCGGCTTGCGCGGCGCGCGCATGCCCGGCGAGCGGCGCGGCCGCAAGTCCCAAGAGCAATTCCTTGCGCGAAAGCATGACCTTCCTCAATCGCGGGCGCGCGCGGCGCGGCCGCCAAGAAACCAGGTACAGAAAAACGAAATCACGCACATCGTTGCGAGGTAAAACGCGATCGCGTCGCTTGTGCCGAACTGCGCCAGCAAGATCGTGGCGATGATCGGCGCGAGGCCGCCGCCGAATACGGCGCCGATCTGATAACCAAGCGAAGCGCCCGAATAGCGCACCTCACGGGGAAACAGCTCGGCGAACAGCGCAGCTTGAGGGCCATACATCAAACTGATCAGCGCAAGCGCAA
>DAOMPU010000040.1:0-13282 GCA_035444925.1 Terricaulis sp.
CCACGCGCTCGCCGGCGCGCAGGGGCTGGTCGAGGTCGTGCTGTGGGACGGTAACACCGAGCACATCTCCGAAGCTTTCGCCGAAGCGCCGCCGGCCGAGCCCGCGCCCGACGATACGCGCCACGCCAACGTCATCATGGCCGCCGCGCAAGGCGCGCAGACGGGCTTGATGCTGGCCGCCGCGATCGCAGCCATGCTGATCGCGTTCGTTTCGCTGATCGCCCTGATCAATGGCGGGCTTTCCGCGCTTGGCAATCTGGCCGGCTTTGAGGGCGTGACATTGCAAAGCCTGCTGGGCTTTGTGTTCGCGCCGGTGATGTGGCTGCTTTCGATTCCGTGGGCGGAAGCGCAGCAGGCGGGCGGCGTGTTCGGCGAAAAGCTGATCCTCAACGAGTTCGTGGCGTTCATGCATCTTGGGCAGATGGGCGACACGCTCTCGCCGCGCACCATGGCGATCACCACGTTCGCGCTCTGCGGCTTCGCCAATTTGAGCTCGATCGGCATTCTGCTCGCGGCGATGAACACGCTGGCGCCCACGCGCGCGCCCGAAGTGGCGCGCTATGGCTTTCACATCGTGGCCGCGGGCTCGCTCTCAAACCTGATGAGCGCCGCGCTCGCGAGCCTGTTCATTCCGGGGTAAATCCGATCATGGCCTTGCCGCTTATCATCGATTGCGATCCCGGCGTGGACGATGGCGTTGCGTTGCTCTGGGCGTTCGCTGCGCCCGATGCGCTCGATATTCTCGCCATCACCACGGCCGCCGGCAATGTCAGCGGCGCGCTGACGGCGCAGAACGCCTGCATCATGCGCGAGATCGCCGGGCGCGCGGACGTGCCGGTGTTTGCCGGAGCAGAACGGCCTTTGCTGGCGAGCGCGATCGAGGCTGGGCATTTCCACGGCGCAAACGGCCTCGGCGATCTCACCTTCCCGCCGCCAACGCGCGGGCCGGAAGCAAAAGGCGCCATCGCGTTTCTCACCGAGACGCTCGCAAGCGCCGCGCCGCGCTCCATCACCATCGCCGCCACCGGGCCTTTGACCAACCTTGCGCTCGCGCTCAGCGCCGCGCCCGCGTGCGCGCAAGGCGTGCGCGAGATCGTGCTGATGGGCGGCGCGCGGAGCGAAGGGGGCAACATCACGGCCTCCGCCGAGTTCAACATTTACGCCGATCCGCACGCCGCGCAGATCGTGTTCGCCTCCGGCTTGCCGATCGCGGCGCTGGGGCTCGACGTCACGCACCAGGTGCGCACCACGCCCGAACGCATGGCGCGCCTGGAAAGGCTGACGTCACCGCAAGCGCGTGCGGCCGCGCAATTGCTGCGCTTCAGCGAGGGCGTGGAACGCGACTTGGCGGGCCGCACCGGCGCGCCGCTGCACGATCCGGCGGTTATCGCGTATCTGCTGGCGCCGGAATTGTTTGAAAGCGCGCCCGCGCGCATCGAGGTGGAAACGCAATCGGCCCTCACGCGCGGCCATACCGCTGTCGAGTTCCGCCTCACCGCGCCCAGCGCTACGCGCTGGGTGACGCGCGCAGACGCGGACGGCGTGTTTGATTTGCTGATTGCGAGGCTCACATGAGCGCGCCGCGCCTGGCCATCGTCGGCTCCATCAATCTTGATCTTGTCGTGCGCGCCGCGCGTTTGCCGGTCGCGGGCGAAACCATCGGCGGCGCCAGCTTCGCGCGCTATCCCGGCGGCAAAGGCGCCAATCAGGCGCTGGCCGCACGCCGGCTCGGCGCCGCGGTGGCGCTGCATGGGCGCGTGGGCGCGGATGCGTTCGCGGACGAAGCGCTCGCGCTGCTGCGCGCGGAGGGCGTCGATCTTTCCGCGTGCGGCATTGATGTGAAAGAGCCCACAGGCGTCGCGCTGATCGCGGTTTCTGCTGAAGGCGAAAACCAGATCGTCGTGGCGCCCGGCGCAAACGCGGCGTTCGCCCCCACGCATCTGGCCGCGATCGAGGCCGACGCCCTGCTCTGCCAATTGGAAATCCCGGCGGGGACCACGCTTGCCGCCGCGCAGCGCTTTAGCGGCTTCGTCGCCATCAATCTCGCGCCCGCCATGGCGGTGAGCGGCGATCTGCTGCGCCGCGCTGACCTCTTGATCGTCAACGAAACCGAAGCCGCCTTCTACGGCGCCGCCCTGCACGAAGCCGGCAAACAGGTCGCGGTGACCTACGGCGCGGCTGGCGCTGCGCTGTTTGCAAACGGCGCCGAGATCGCTCGCGCGCCCGCCCCGCGCGTGGATGCGCGCGATACGACCGGCGCGGGCGATACGTTCTGCGGCGCACTCACGCTGGCGCTGGTGGAGGGGCGCACGCCCGCCGGCGCCCTCGCCTTCGCGTGCGCAGCTGGCGCGCTTGCGGCGACCGCGGAAGGCGCGCAGCCTGCCATGCCCCGCCGCGCCGCAGTGGAAGCGCTGCTCAACAAATAGATTCCGGACCCGGCCATGCGCAAAGTGCCAGAACTCTCGCTCTCGCAATTCACCGCCGGCGATCGCGCCGCGCGCGCGGCCTTCTCCGAAGCGCTCTCCGCGGGTCTGCGCGAATACGGCTTCATCATCCTCACAGATCACAACGTGGCGCTGCCGCTGCTGGAGCGCGCCTATGCGCTCGCCGGCGAAGTGTTCGCGCTGCCGGAGGCGGAAAAGCGCCGCTATGCCGGCGGCCTGCGCGGCTACACGCCGTTCGGCATCGAGCACGCGAAAGGCAATCCCACGCCCGACCTCAAGGAATTCTGGCAGATCGGCCACGATCCCGAGCCCGGCCGCGCGCCCAGCCCCTTCTCCGCGCCGAACGTGTGGCCTGAGCGGCCCGCCGATTTCCAAACGGTGTTCCAAGATTTGTTCGCCGCGCTGAACGAAACCGGGTGCTTGCTGCTGGAGGCGCTCGCGCCCACGCTTGGCCTCACGGAGGATTATTTCGAGCCGCTAGTTAGGCGCGGCGATTCCGTGCTGCGCGTGCTGCACTATCCCCCGATCGGCAAGGACGCCGATCCCGGCGCCGTGCGCGCCGCCGCGCACGAGGACATCAACCTCTTGACCATCCTGGTCGCCGCGCGCGGGGCCGGGCTTGAGCTGCTGGACCGCGACGGCGCCTGGCTGCCGGTGCGCACCGAGGTCAATGCGCTGATCGTGGACAGCGGCGACATGATGGCGCGACTCACCAACAATGTCATACCGGCCACCACGCACCGCGTGGTCAATTCCGAGCAATCCCAGACGAGCCGCTATTCCATGCCGTTCTTCATGCATCCGACGCCCGAAACCTCGCTCGCCGCGTTGCCCTCCTGCATCGGCGCGGGCGCGCGCCACGCGCCGATCAGCGCCGGCGATTTTCTGGCCGAACGGCTGAAAGAAATCGGCCTGAAGGCCTGACGCGCATGGCCAAGCTCTATTTCTCCTACGCCGCCATGAACGCCGGCAAATCCACCATCCTGCTGCAAGCCTCCTACAATTACCGCGAACGCGGCATGCGCACGCTTTTGTTCACCTCCGCGCTCTACGCGGAGATGGACGATGGCCAGATCAGCTCGCGCATCGGCGTCAGTGCTGAAGCTGAATTGTTCACGCGCGAGGATGACCTGCTGGCTTGGATCGCGCGCGAGCACGCGGCGGCGAAGGTCGATTGCGTGTTCGTGGACGAGGCGCAATTCCTCACCCGCGCGCAGGTCTGGCAATTGGCGCGCGTGGCCGATCGTTTGAAAATCCCGGTGCTCTGCTACGGCCTGCGCACCGATTTTCGCGGCGAGCTGTTTGAAGGCGCCGCCGAATTGCTCGCCATCGCCGATAGCCTGCGCGAAGTGCGCACCATCTGCCATTGCGGCGCCAAGGCCATCATGGTGCTGCGCCGCGAAGCCTCCGGCGCGGCCGCCACCGCCGGCGCGCAGATCGCCATCGAGAAAGACGTTTATGTCTCCCTCTGCCGCAAGCATTGGGAAGACGAGATGGGCCGCGCGCCCTAAACTTGGGGCAAAACACGCCGCCCGACGCTAATCGCTTAAAATGGTGCCCAGAAGAGGACTCGAACCTCCACGGTGTTACCCGCTAGTACCTGAAACTAGTGCGTCTACCAATTCCGCCATCTGGGCACTGAGGGCGGGGGTTTAGGGGAGCGGGCGGGCGGCGTCAATCGCTGCGGCCGGGCGCGGGCCGAGCCGGGCTCCCGCCACGGGGCGGCCCATGCTAAAGCCCCGGAATGCGCCTATTTTTTCTCGCCCCGCTCGCCGCTTTCGCCCTCGCCGCCTGCGCCACCGCGCCAGCCCCCGCCATCGCCCCCACATGGAGCGCCGAGGAGATCGCCCCGATCCTGGCGCGCACCGAGCGGCTGCACCTTGCGCCTGATCTTTCCGCGCTTTCGCCCGGCGAGCGCGCGGCGGTGGGCGAATTGCTGGCCGCGGGCGAGCGCCTGCATCGGCTCTACCTCGACCAGCGCCACCCCGAGGCGCTGGCGGCGGCCGATTACCTTGCCGCCCATCCCGAGCTTGACGCCGCGCGCGATCTCTTCCGCCTCAATAGCGGGCCGATCGCCACCACGCTCGACAACACGCGCGGGCCCTTCCTGACGGTTTCGCCGGAGACGCCCGCGCGCAACATCTATCCCGCCGGCGCCACGCGCGCGGCGCTGGATGCTTACCTGCAAGCGAACCCCGCGCGCCGCGGCGAGCTGCTGAATGATCGCGCGCTGGTGTGGGCGGCGACGCCGGTGAACCGGCGCCGCGCGCTCGACACGCTGCGCCGCCATCCTGTGCTCGATACGTTGCACCCCGGCCTGGCCGCGCGCCTGCGCGAGAGCGCCGATTATCTCGCCGTGCCGTATTCGGTCGCGTATGCGGAGGACATTCTGTTCGTTTATGCGCGCCTCAACGCGGCGGCGGACCTAGTGGAAAGCGGCGATGCCGCGTTCGCGCGCTATTTGCGGCTGCGCGCGCGCGATTTGCTGGCCGACAATTACGAGGGCGGGGACGCCGCCTGGGTGACCGGCGATTTCACCGGAAACCTCAACGCCCAGATCGGCGCCTATGAGACCTATGATGACGCGCTGTTCGGCGTGAAGACGTTTTTCTCGCTCTCGCTGCTGGTGCGCGATCGCCCGCGCAGCGACGAGCTGCAGGCGGCGTTGGCTGACATTCAAACCGTGGAAAACGCGCTGCCCTATGCGCATCACCGCGAAGTACGCAGCGACATTCCGGTGGGCGTTTACAACGTCATCGCCGATTTCGGCCAGGCGCGCGGCACGAACACGGCGACCATTCTGCCGAACGACGCCTACCTTGCGCGCCAATACGGGCGCACCATACTGATGCGCGGCAATATCCTGCTGAACGAAACGCTGTTTGCGGAAACGCACCGCGCCTTCGCGGCGGCGATAATCCCCTCGCAGGCGGGCGATCTAACGCCCGAGGGCGGCTTCTACCGCACGCTCTGGCACGAGATCGGGCATTATCTCGGCGTCGATCAAACCGAGGACGGGCGCGATCTGGATGCAGCGCTGGAGGACGTGTCGTCTCTTTATGAAGAGATGAAGGCCGACCTCGTTTCGCTTACATCCGCACGCATCCTGCATGCGAACGGGCGCCTCACCGACGCGCAGCTGCGCGCGATCTACGCCAGCGGCGTGCGCCGCGTGCTGCAGAAGAACCGCCCCCGCCGCGAGCAGCCCTATGGCATGATGCAGCTGATGCAATGGAATTGGTTTCTTGAGCACGGCGTGCTGAGCTTCGCGGACGGGCGGCTCACCATAAATTACGCACGCTACCCTGCCGCGGTGGAGGTGCTGACGCGCGAAGTGCTGGCGATCCAGCGCGCCGGAGACCGCGCCCGCGCGGACGCATTCATCGAACGCTGGGGCGCCTGGGACGCCAACCTGCACGAAGTGATCGCCGCCAACATGCGCGCCAGCGAGCGCACGCGGTTCAATCTCGTCACCTATGAGGCGCTCGATGGACAACGCTGAGAGCTTTCGCCCGCTTTCGGATATGATCGCCGCGCACGCCGCGGCGCGCCCCGATGCGGCGGCGTTGATCCAGGATGAGGCGCGCTTGAGCTACGCCGCGCTCAACGCGCGGATGGATCGCATCGCCGCCACGCTGCAGCGCGAGGGTGTAAACCCCGGCGAAGCCATCGCCATCTGCGCGGGCACGTCGCTGGAATACGCCAGCCTGTTTCTGGGCGCGTTGCGTACGGGTGTTGCGGCGGCGCCGATCGCCCCCTCCTCCACGCCTGAAGCCATCGCCGGCATGGCCGCCGATTGCGGGGCCGCGCTTTTCTTCATCGACGCCGAAACCGCCGCCGCGCTGGCGCCGGTGCGCGACGCGATCAAGGCCAAGCTGATCGCGCTCGATCGCGCCGCATTCGAAGCATGGCTGGCGCCTGAGGGCGCAAAGCCAACGCCCACGCCAGTGACGGCGGAAATGCCGTTCAACATCATCTATTCGTCGGGCACGACCGGCGCGCCCAAAGGCATCGTGCAAAGCCACGGCATGCGCTTTGGCCATATTCAGCGCGCCGTCGCCATGGGCTACAGCCCCGGCGCCGTCGCGCTGCTCTCCACGCCGCTTTATTCAAACACCACGTTAGTGGCGTTCTTCCCCACGCTCGGCCTCGGCGGGAGCGTGGTGCTGATGAAGAAGTTTGACGCGGCGCGCTATTTGGCGCTGGCCGAAACGCACCGCGCCACGCACACGATGCTGGTGCCGGTGCAATATAGCCGGCTGATGGCGCACCCCGATTTCGACAAGCACGATCTCGCAGCCTTTCAGATGAAATTCTGCACCTCCGCCCCGTTCAGCGCGGCGCTGAAAGCGGAGGTGTTGACGCGCTGGCCGGGCGGGCTTGTCGAGTATTTCGGCATGACCGAGGGCGGCGGCACCTGTGTGCTGGCCGCGCATCTTTTTCCCGATAAGCTGCACACGGTCGGCATGCCCGCGCCGGGGCACGATATCCGCGTGATCGATGAAGAGGGGCGCGAACTGCCCCGCGGCGAAGTGGGCGAAATCGTCGGCCGCTCCGAATTGATGATGAGCGGCTACCACAATCGCAAAGAGCAAACCGACGCGGCCATCTGGACCTCGCCGGAGGGCCTGGCCTTCATCCGCACCGGCGACGTGGGCCGCTTCGACGCCGAAGGCTTCCTTGAGCTCATGGACCGTAAGAAGGACATGATCATCTCCGGCGGCTTCAACATCTATCCGAGCGACCTCGAAGCCGTGCTGCGCCAACATCCCGACGTGGCCGACGCCGCGGTGGTCGGCGCCCCGTCGGCCGAATGGGGCGAGACGCCGGTGGCGTTCGTGGTTTCGCGCGGCGCCGGCGCGGAGGAAATCCGCGCCTTCGCCAATGCCAAGCTCGGCAAGACCCAGCGCCTCAGCGCACTCGAGCTGATCGACGAGTTGCCGCGCAGCCATATCGGCAAAGTGCTGAAGCGCGAGTTGCGCGATGCGTTTCTAGAGCGTCTTTAAGCGACGCAGCGCGCGATGCGGGCGTGGCGGCGCCCGCCGCTGGCGTAGCGCAGCGCGGCGGCGCGCACGTTCACCGCGAAATCGCATTGGCGCACCACGCTATAGGCGGTGCGGCACACGCGCGATTGCGCCATCACGCCCCGGCGTGCGCCCGAGGGGCGGCAATCGTCGGCCTGGGTCGCGGCTTCGGTATCGACGGGCGCCTCGTCCTGCGCGAACGCGGCCGGCGCGGCGGCGAAAGCGATGAGGCAGACGGCGGCGAAAACGAGGCGGCGCATGGCGTTTCTCCCTGGCGCCCTTATCGGCCCGCGCGCCGCGCGCTTCAAGCACCCTCCCCCGCCCGGGGCGCCCCTGATTGACGAAGCGGCGCCAAGGGCCTAGCCAGCGGGGAGAATGACCCGAAAACTTTCCCTCACCGTGGACGCCAAGAACGTCGCCGTCTACCTGCACAAGGGCGATCTGCCCGATAGCGTTTCGTTCAACGGCCCCGTCGCCGTCGATAGCGAGACCATGGGCCTCTCGCTGGTGCGCGATCCGCTCTGCCTCGTGCAAATTTCCGATGGCGGCCCCGAAGCGCATCTCGTGCAGCTCGATCGCTCGACCTATGACGCGCCGAACCTGAAGCGCGTGCTGACCGATCCGGCGCACCTGAAGCTCTTCCACTTCGCGCGGTTCGACATCGCCATGTTCATGCGCGATCTCTCGATCGTCACCGCGCCGCTCTATTGCACCAAGATCGCCTCGAAGCTGGCGCGCACCTACACCGATCGCCACGGCCTCAAGGATTTGACCAAGGAAGTGCTGGGGCGCGACATCTCCAAGGATCAGCAAAGCTCCGATTGGGGCGCGGCCGAACTCTCGGACGCGCAGCTCGCCTATGCGGCGTCGGACGTGCTGCACCTGCATGCGCTGAAGGCCCGGCTCGACGCCATGCTGGCGCGTGAAGGCCGCATCGAGATCGCGCAATCGTGCTTCGATTTTCTGCCCACCCGCGCCGCACTCGATCTCGCCGGCTGGGAAGAAACGGACATCTTCGCGCATTCATGAGCAAACAATCCATTCATGCCACATGGCGTGCGCTGGCGGATATCTATAGCGCGCGAAGCCTGCTGTTTGACCAAGTGTTCGCCGGCAGCTCCTATCGGATGCTCGGCGCTGATCTCTTGCCCGGCATGATCAACAGCAAACGCGGCCGCCGCGCCGCCGCCGTGTTGAAGGACGTCCCTGACGATACGTTGGGCGCGCTCGCACAGATGGCCGAGGTGAATATCCAGCGGACGGGCGATTTGTTCAAAGCCGTCGCCGTTTGCTACATCACCTTGCCGCTCGCGATCGCCGCCTTCCTTTCGGACGCCGCGCCCGAGCAAGTGCGGGCGATGCTTGAAAGCTCCTCGCGCGGGGTGTTCATCCTCGTGGGCATGCTTGCGCTGGGACCGATCGCGTATTTCATCAGCCATTGGCGCGCCAAACAGATCGGCTGGGCAATTGCGCTGCGCCGCGCCGGTGTGCTGGACGAAACGCTCTAGACTTTTGCCACGCTCTGCTCGATGCGGCCGAAGATGGAATGCTTCTTCGCATCGAGCATTTCGATCTCCACCCGGTCTCCGGCTTTCAAGAAGCTCGTGCTCGGCTTGCCGGCTTGGATCGTCTCGATCATGCGCTGCTCGGCGATGCACGAATAGCCGAGCCCGCCTTCGCTGACCGGCTTGCCCGGCCCGTCATCTTCGCCGCGGTTCGACACCGTGCCCGAGCCGATGATCGCGCCCGCCGCAAGATCGCGCGTCTTGGCCGCGTGCGCGATGAGGGCGCCGAAATCGAACGTCATATCCACGCCAGCGTCGGCTTTGCCGAAGGGCTGGCCGTTGAGGCTCACCAGCATCGGCAAATGCAATTTGCCCTCGCGCCACGCATCGCCCAGCGCATCGGGCGTCGCCGCGACGGGCGAGAACGCGGAGGACGGCTTGGATTGGAAAAAGCCAAAGCCCTTCTCCAGCTCACCGGGAATGAGATTGCGCAAACTCACGTCATTGCAGAGCATCACGAGGCGAATGCGCCCGCGCGCTGCTTCCGCGCTGATTCCCATTTCCACGTCATCGACGATGACGGCCACTTCCGCTTCGAAATCGCAGCCCCAGGCTTCGTCCTTCAGCGGGATCGCATCGCGGGGGCCGAGAAAACTGTCGCTGCCGCCCTGATACATCAATGGATCGGTCCAGAAGCTGTCCGGCATCTTCGCGCCGCGCGCCTGCCGCACCAGCGCAACGTGATTCACGTAGGCTGAGCCATCGGCCCATTGATAGGCGCGCGGCAGAGGCGACGCAGCTTCCCGCTCATGGAAACGCTCGCGCAGAATGGAGCCGGCGTTCACGCCCTCGCTCACCGCGCGCAAACGCGGCTCCGCATGCGCCCAATCATCGAGCGCGGCCTGCAGCGTCGGAATCTCCGCGCACGGCGCGCACCAGGCGAGATCATCGGAGACTACCACCAATTTGCCGTCACGGCCGTAACGGAGCGAGGCGAGTTTCATGGCGACACCGCGTCTTTCTGGTTTTCCGGCGCGGCCTTGATGAAGGCCGTGTGCTGGCGCGCGTTTTCATCCCAGGCAAGCAGGCGCGGGAACGGCGACAAATCTGTTTTGAAGCGGCGCGCATTGGCCATTTGCGGCACGAGCAGCACATCCGCCAGCGTGGGCGTATCGCCGAACACGTACGGCGTATCGGCATGGTGCGCGGCTTGCTGCTCCAGCGCGGCGAAGCCGAGTTTGATCCAGTGACGATACCATTCGCCGATATGATCTTCGCTGGCGCCGAATTCGAGCTTCAGGCGCGTCAGCACGCTGGTGTTGTTGAGCGGATGAATGTCCGTAGCGATCGTGGTGGCGAAGCTGCGCACCTGCGCGCCCGCCCACGGATCGGCCGGCATCAGGCGCGGCTCGGGATAGGTTTGATCCAGCCACACCAGGATCGAAAGCGATTGCGTGATCAGCCCCTGCGCCGTCTCCAGCGCCGGCACGCGCATTTGCGGATTGATGGCGCGATAGGCGGGGCCGAATTGCTCGTCCTTGCCCGGCGCGATGTTCACCGGGATGGATTCGTATTCCACGCCCTTCAGATGCAAACCGATGCGGACGCGATAGGCGGCGGAGGAGCGCCAATAATCGTAGAGCTTGAGCATGGCTCACCTCTTACGCCCGAACCATCACTCCCCCAAGCGGGATTTTTCCGCGTGCGCGGCGCGCGCTTTTTCATGCAGCCAGGCCGCATGCTGGGGCGCCTTCTTGGTGCGGCTCCATTCTTCCAGCATGGCCGGCGCGACGCGCTTCAGCTCCGCCAGCTCTTCGGCCGTACCTGTATCACAGGCCAGCTCAACGCGGTGCCCGTTCGGATCGAAGAAATAGATCGATTTGAAGATGCCATGATCGGTGGGGCCGAGCACGTCGATCCCCCGCGCTTCCGCGCGCGCCTTGCCGGCCAGCAATTCCTCGATGCTGTTCACCTTGAAGGCGATGTGCTGCACCCAGGCCGGGGTGTTCTCATCGCGCCCCATATTCTTCTGCTGCGGCAACTCAAAGAAGGCCAGCACGTTGCCGTTCCCGGCGTCGAGAAACACGTGCATGTAAGGATCGTACTCGCCGGTGGACGGCACATGATCCTCCGCGAACGCGGTGGTGTATTCCATGCCGAGCACGGCGGCGTAGAATTCAACCGTCTCCTTCGCGTCCTTGCAGCGATAGGCGACGTGGTGGATGCCGTTGGTGATCGCCATCAGGCGCCCTCCTGCTCACGCGCAGGCGACACGCCGGCGCGGATTAGTGTTCGGTCGTGTCTTTTTGGCGCGTCTTGCCCACGCCCATGGCGATGCCAAGACCCAGCAAAACCAGCGCGCCGACAATGATCCATTGCGTCTGCACGCCGAGCAGCACCGCGCCGTAGATCAAGCCAGCCAGCAAAATCAGGAAGCCGATCGCATAAATCGTGAACGTGGACATGGGTCGTTCTCGCGTTAACAGGGCCTTGCCCCACAACGAGCGAAACAGCCGCCGGTTCCACGGCGGGGATCATTGCTCTTCATCCGCGAAGATGCGCACCACCGGGCTTTGGCCTTGCGTCCACACCCCACGATACATGCCTGGCGTGTTCATCGCCCACGCCGCGCGCCCGCGCCCGTCCAGCACGATCACGCCGCCATCGCGCGCCGCGCCCGCGGCGTTTGTGGTGGCGCCCACCTCGCTCATCACCGCGTTCGCCGCATCCTGTGCGCTCATGGCCTGAAATTGCATGCGCGCGCAGATATCGCGCGCCACGCCGACACGAATGAAAAACTCGCCCGTGCCCGTCGCGGAAACGCCGCACACGCCGTTTTGCGCATAAGTGCCCGCGCCGATGATCGGCGCATCGCCCACGCGGCCCCAGCGTTTGCCGGTGGTGCCGCCGGTGGAGGTGCCCGCCGCGATATTGCCTTGGGCGTCGAACGCGACAACGCCCACCGTGCCGAATTGATGATCATCGGGCGTCAGCGCCGATTGCTGCTGCACCGCCGCCGGCGCGCCGGCCGGGCGCTGCGGGATCGGCAGATTGTTGCGCAGCGCGAATTGCTCAAGCTGGCCCCAACGCCGCTCGGTAAAGAAGTAGGTATTCGGCACTTCTTCCAGATTCTGCGCGCGCGCGAACGCTTCCGCGCCATCGCCAATCATCATCACGTGCGGTGATTGCTCCATCACGCGGCGCGCCAGCTGGATCGGCGAGCGCGTGCGCGTCACGTCGGCGACGGCGCCGGCGGCGCGCGTGCGCCCGTCCATGATGGAGGCGTCAAGCTCGTTCTTGCCTTCCAGCGAGAACACCGCCCCGCGCCCGGCGTTGAACAGCGGGTCTTCCTCCATCTCGCGGATCACCGCCTCGATTGCGTCGAGCGACGTTCCGCCGGCATCAAGGATCGCCGCGCCCGTATTCAGCGCGCGGTGCATGGCGGCGCGATATTGCGCGTCCATTTCCGGCGTCAAATTCGCCCGCTCGATCACGCCCGCGCCGCCGTGCACGACGATCGACCAGCGCGGCGGCGGCGTCTCCTGCGGCGCGCCGAAACTGGCGCAAGCCGCAAGGAGAAGCGCACAAGCGAGGACCACCAAGCGCATCATCAGCTCGCCTTCAGCACGCCGCGCTTGATCTGATCAAGCTCGATCGATTCAAACAAAGCTTTGAAATTGCCTTCGCCGAAGCCTTCATTGCCCTTGCGCTGAATGAACTCAAAGAAGATCGGCCCGATCGCGTCCTTGCCGAAAATTTGCAGCAGCAAGCCCTGGCCTTCGCTCGGCGCGCCGTCGATCAGGATGCGGCGCTTGCGCAGCTCCTCCACCGGCTCGCCATGGCCCGGCAGGCGTTTATCGATCAGATCGAAATAGGTTTCGATCGTATCCTGCAGCTCCACGCCCCGCGCGCGCAGACGATCCACCACCTCGTACAAATTGTTCGTGCCGAAGGCGATGTGCTGGATGCCCTCGCCCTGATAGCGCTGCAGATATTCCTCGATCTGATCGACCTTGCCTTCCTCGCCCTTGCTTTCGTTCAGCGGGATACGGATCTTGCCGCACGGGCTCGTCATCGCCTTGGAGAAAAGCCCCGTCACTTTGCCTTCAATGTCGAAATAGCGGATTTCGCGGAAGTTGAAGATGCGCTCGTAATAATCGGCCCATTTGGCCATGTTGCCGCGCTGTACGTTGTGCGTGAGGTGATCGAGATAGGTGAGGCCCAATTGGTTCTTGGCTTCATCGGCGCCGGCGATCGGCTCGAAATCGACGTCATAGATGGTGCGCGCGCCGTAGCGATCGACCAGATA
>DAOMPU010000041.1:0-12996 GCA_035444925.1 Terricaulis sp.
GATCGACGCCCACCACTTTGCAGCCGCGCTTCACCGCCACTTGCGCCCACCCGCCTGGGGCGGCGCCGAGATCGATCACGCGCGCGCCGCGCTTCAAGAACTGAAATTTCTCATCCAGCTCGATCAGTTTATAGGCCGCGCGCGCGCGATAGCCTTCGGCGCGGGCGCGCGCGACGTACGGATCGTTGAGCTGACGCTCAATCCACTTTTTTGAGCTTTCCTTGACCTTCTTGTTTTTTACGCGCGTGGCCAGCTGGCGCTGCTCGCCAGCGCCGCTTTCAGCTTTCGGGCGCCAGCGCCGCTTGCCGTCATCCTCGCTCATCGCGCACCATGCTGAGCTATCAGGCGCATCAAAACGCCTTCGCGCAAGCCGCGATCGGCCACGCGGATGCGCGCCACCGGCCACACCCGCAGCACCGCATCCAGAATGGCCCCGCCGGCGACCACGAGATCGGCCCGGTCCTTGCCGATGCAGGGATGGGCGGCGCGCCCGGCATGGTCTTGCGCCAGCAAGCCCGCGATCGCGGCCCGGCAATGGGCGACATCAAACCAATAGCCATCGACCTTTTGGCGTTCGTAGCGCGGCAGGCGCATGTGCACGCCGGCCAGGCTCGTCACCGTGCCGGATGTGCCGATCATGTGCGCGCGCCCGTTGGCGAACGCGGCGCGTATCTCATCGCTCGCGGGCGCGGCGCGCAATTGCGCGGCTAGCCGCTCCACGCGCGCTTCATACCAAGCGTTGCGATTGTGCTCAGGCTCGGCCTCTTCCTCCGCCAGCGTGACAACGCCAAGCGGGGTGGAATTCCAGCCCAGGATCGGCGGGTTGACGCCATTGCCGATTACCTGCTTGGGACGTACCCAAGACATCTCCGTCGAGCCGCCGCCGATATCGAGCACCATGGCGACGTCGCTCTCGGGATCCATCAAGCTAGCGCAGCCGAGCACGGAGAGGCGCGCCTCATCCTCCGGGCTGATGGTTTGGAAATCGAGGCCGAGATCGTTCTTCACACGGTTGAGGAAGGTCTGCCCGTTCGCCGCCGCGCGGCACGCTTGCGTCGCCACGCAGCCAATCGCCACCGGACGGCGCGCTTCAATACGTTGCGCGCACGCTTGCAGCGCCTGATACGCGCGCGCCATCGCCGCGTCGCCGAGACGCCCGCTTTGCGCGAGGCCCTCGCCCAGGCGCACGATGCGCGAAAACCCGTCCACGACTTTAAGCCCGCCGCCCGGCTCGGACGCGGCCATCAACAACCGGCAATTGTTGGTGCCAAGATCGAGCGCCGCGAAGATCGGCGCACGCCCACGCACGCGGGGCCCGCGGCCGCCCTGCGGCGCTGTGGCCCGCCCGTCACTAACCATGTCCAAACACACCGGCGGGCCAGGCCCGCAATTTGCCAAATCGGGGGCATGCTAGCCGGTTTAACCCCGCGTCACAGCGCCTTTTCGCCTGGATTCAGGGCAGATTCATCGCCCACCGCGCCCCCGAGGACACATCTTCGTGCGCAAGGTCGCCCGCTGGGCTCCAAAACTTGTTGGCCGCGTTACCCATGCCTACGTTACCTCCGTGAAGGACGCCAAGGAGGTTTTGAAGGAGGAGAACATGCGTGAAGCGAAATTCTCCATCGGTCAGGTGGTCAAGCATAAGCTGTTTCCGTTTCGCGGCGTCGTGTTCGACGTCGATCCGGAATTCTCGAACACCGAAGAATGGCTGACCGCCATCCCCGAGCCGATCCGCCCGCGGCGCGATCAGCCCTTCTATCACCTGTTCGCCGAAAACTCGGACAGCCACTACGTGGCGTATGTCTCGGAACAGAATTTGACCGCTGATGAAAGCGGCGACCCTGTCGAGCACCCGCAGATCGAGCTCTTGTTCGATGAAACGGACGACGGCGCGTACAAGCTGCGGCCGGAAAGCTTGAACTAAGATGGCCAATCGGCAGTTCGGAAATCGGCAGTCGCGCGCGCGGCTGCCGATTTTTTAAGGGCGCTGGAACGGATAACACGCGCCGCCAAGCGGCAAGATACGCGTCAGTTCATCGAGCGCGGTTTGCGTTTCTTCGATTAGAGCCGGATCCGCCAAATCGTCCGGCGCGAGTTCTTCGCGGTAGTGCTGGCGCACCCAGGCTTCCAGCCGCGCCGCGAGGTCGTCTGTCAGCAGGAAACCTTGCGCCAACGCGGCGCGCTCGTCCGGCGTCACCGCCACGCGCAGGCGCAGGCATGCCGGGCCGCCGCCATTGCGCATGCTTTCGCGCACTTCGACGTACTCAACCCGCCCGATCACCGCGCCCGGCTGGGCGATCATTTGAGCAACCACCGCCGCCGTCTTATTGTTTTCCCGCGCTTCGCTGGGCGCGATCAAAGTCAGCGCCTTGGCGCCCGGCTCGCGCACCAATTGCGAATTGAACAGATAGGAGGAAACGGCGTCCGCCAGCGAAACATCGCTTGCCGCCACTTCTACAAACGCCGGCTCAAACAGCCCTCGCGCCTTCTCGCGGATTTCCGCGTAGAGCGCGGCCTTATCGGCGAAGGCGTGCTCATGGTGAAAAAGCACGTGCTCATGCGCCACAGCGACCACATCATTGTGAAACGCGCCCGCATCGATCGCTTCGGCCGATTGGCGGGCGAACACCGTTCGCTGCGCGCTGAGGCCGTGGCGGCGCGCCAGCGCGCGGCACGCCTCAAGCGTCTGCCGCGCCGGGAAGCCCGCGCGGCTTTCGCTGGCGGCACGCCCGTACACGAAAATCTCGACGCCAGCTTCACCCGCATGCATGTGCATGTGGTTGGCCGCGCCTTCGTCCGAGAGCGCCGCTTGCGCGGGCAGCGCGGGATGCACAGCAAAGCGCGCCTCATCGGCGAACAGCGCGCGCAAGCTGCGCTCCGTTTGCTCGGCCTCAAGGTAGCGATGCAGCATGGTTTGCAAATTGGCGGCGCTGGCGTGCAGGCGCCCGTCGGCGCAATCGGGGCTGGGCGAAATCGTCGCCGCGTTCGCGGCCCACATGGCGGAAGCAGCCAGCGCCGCGCGCGCGATCGCCTGCTCCTCGGCCCACACGTTGCGCCACACCTCCGCATCGCTGCCGCTAAATCCGAGCCCGCGCAGCCACGCCATGTCCGGGCGGGCATGCGGAGGCAGCACGCCTTGCGGCAGGCCCAGCGCGGCGAGCTTGCGCATCTTCGCAATGCCCTGCAGCGCCGCTTCGCGCGGACGGGCGATGGAATCGCGGTTGCGCGCGGAAGCGAGATTGCCTTCGGAGAGGCCAGCGTAATTGTGCGTGGGCCCCACGAGCCCGTCGAAATTGATTTCGGTGAGGCTCATTCAGGCAAGCCCGGCGCGGGAATCGCGGCGGCTTTTTCTGAAAGTTGCGTCGCCACCGGATAGGCCGCGTAATCGGCCGCGTAATAGGCGCTGGGCCGGAGCGAGCCGGAAAGGCCGGGGCCGCCGAACGGCATGGCGCCGCTGGCGCCGGTGGTGGGCCGATTCCAATTCAGCACGCCCGCGCGCAGCTCATTCTTCACCCGCGCCCACAAAGCCGGATCATCGCTGATCAGGCCGCCTGCGAGGCCAAAGCGCGTCGCGTTGGCCAGATCGAGCGCATGGTCGAAATCGCGCACGCGATAAACCTGCAGCACCGGGCCGAACAATTCCTCGTCCGGCGGCGTGAGCCCCGTCACGTCGATCAGCGCCGGATGCACGAATGCGCCATCGCGTTTCACCGGAACGATCGGCTTGGCGCCGAGTGCGACGAGACCTTCCTCGAACTTCACCGCGCGCTCGGCGCTCACCGCGTTCACCAGCGGCCCAAGGAATGGCTCCGGCGTTTGCGTGGCGGGGCCTACCGCGATATTCGGCGCCAAAGCGGCCAGGGCATCGATGATCGCCTGCCCTTCGGCGCCCTCGGGCACGATCAGGCGCCGCGCGCATGAGCAACGCTGCCCGCTGGTGGCGTAAGCAGAATGCGCGATCAGATTGGCGGCCGCTGTCGCATCAACAGGCGGCCAGACAATCAAAGGATTGTTGCCGCCGAGTTCGAGCGCGAGCAGCACGTCCGGGCGGCCCGCAAATTTCCGATGGATCAGCGCGCCGGTGTGCGCCGAGCCCGTGAACAGCACGCCATCGAGCCCGCGCGCATCCAGCAGCGCCGCGCCCGTTTCGTGCGCACCTTGCGTGAGATTGAGTACGCCGGCGGGCAGCCCCGCTTCTTCCCACGCCGCCGCCATCAGCGCGCCCACGCCCGGCGTGAGCTCGCTCGGCTTGAAGATCACGCAATTGCCAGCCAGCAGCGCCGGCACGATGTGCCCATTGGGCAGATGCCCCGGAAAATTGAACGGGCCAAACACCGCCATCACGCCGTGCGCGCGATGCGAGAGCGTCATGGCGCCGAAGGGCGCCTGCTCTTCGCGCGCGCCCGCGCGCTCGGCCTGGGCGCGGATCGATATTTCGATCTTGCCGATCATCGCGGCGGCTTCGCCGCGCGCGTCCCATAGCGCCTTGCCCATTTCGCGGCTGATCGCCTGCGCGAAATCTTCCTTCTTCGCCTCGATCACCTTGGCGAAGGCGCGCACGATGGCCACGCGCTCTTCCACCGGGCGGCGCGACCAGGCGGGAAACGCCAAATTCGCCGCCGCCATCGCCGCGCTGACATCATCGGCGCTTGCGGCGCGCCCTTCCCAGACCTTGTCGCCGGTGGCGGGATCGTACGAGGCAAACAAAGCGCCATCGCCTTGGCGCCACTGGCCGTCGATAAAGTTTTCACTGCGCATGTTCGCTCCAGACCAGAGCTTCCTCGCCCGCGTTCAAACCCAGCGCTTTAAGCGCGCCCGCATCCACATGAGCGACGCCTTCCTTGATGCTCACGCGTGCGGCCACGCAGCGGAACCCCGCAATATGCGGCGTCGCCACCAGCGCGCGCGAGGCGCCGGCGCCGGCGATCGCCGGCATGCGCCGCGCTTCGCGCAATGTGCGGATGTGATCACGCGAGGCGGTGAGCAGCGGGCCGCCGTCAAAAATATCGACCACGTTGGAGAAGGTGAAGCCTTCCCACTCCAACAGGCTGCGCGCCCCTTGGCCCGCGGGATGGCATCGCCCGATCACCGCGCGCGCCTCGGCCGGCAGCAAATCCACGTAGAGCGGATGCTGCGGCATTAGATCGAGGATGAATTGGTTGTCGGTCGTCGCCGACAATTTATCCGCCTCGGCGAAATCCATGCGGAAGAAATGCCGGCCGACCGCTTCCCAGAACGGCGATACGCCATCCTCTGAAACGACGCCCCGCATCTCCGACACGACCTGCGAATGAAAGCGATGCTTAGCGGCGCCCATCAGCATGTAGCGGCTTTGCGCCAGCGCGCGCCCGACGCCGCCAGCGCGATGCTCGGGGCGCAGGAAAAGCGAGCCCACTTCCGTGCAGCCGGTAAAATCATTGACCCCGATCAGCACGTCCATGTCGAAGCGGCGATCCACCGCCGATGAGGATTGCGCCTCACGGATGATGCGAAAATTGAAGAACGGCGGGCGCTCGCCGATCGTGGCCTTGACGCCCACGCAGCCGACGATCTGCTTGCTCTCGATATGCTCAAGCGCGAGGAAATAGCGCTCAGGCCCAGGGCCATCGACGTGCTTGGCGAAGCTTTCAGCCGCGTGCTCGAGCTTCTCCAGCATGGCCGCATCATCCAGCATCAAGCTGGTGAAGCCCGCGCCGGCGATCTCGCGCAATTGCTTGAAGCCTTCGATGTCCTCAGGCCCCGCCGCGCGCATGACGTAATGCGGATCGCTCATGCTTTGAGGCTCGCCACGTCAAAGCGGCCGCTATTGAGGCCGTGCAGCAGCAGAAACGAAAGCTTCGCGCGCTCGGCGAAGGTGGGGATCAAAGCGAACTCCTGATCGCTGTGCAGGCCGCCCCCGCAGGGGCCGAGCGTGTCGATGTTGGGGCAGCCGGCGGCGGCGAGGTTGTTGCCTTCGCAGACGCCGCCGGAAGCCTGAAACTTGAGCTCAAGCCCAAGCGCGGCGCCCGCTTCGCGCGTCCAGGCCACCATGGTGCGCTGCTGCGCGTTCAGCGGCTTGGGCGGGCGAGCGAACGCGCCGTGGAGATGGGATGCAACGCCCTCTCTCGCGCGCGCGGCGATGCGTTCAATCTCGCCCTCGGCCCAGGCGGCGCTCTCGGCATCGGGCGCACGCACGTTGAAGCGCAGCACGGCGCGATCGGGCACGACATTGGTGGGGCCGCCGCCATCGATGGCGCCGACATTGAAGGTTACGCCTTCGCGCTTGCCGTTCAGCGCATCGAGCGCGAGCGCGGCCTCCGCCGCGGCGATCATGGCGCTGCGGCCCTCGCTGAAGGCGCGGCCCACGTGCGCGGCCTTGCCGCGATACACCAGGCTGTAATTGCCTGAGCCCTTGCGCGCGTCCACCAGCGCGCCATCGGCCAGCGCGGGCTCGTAGGTCATGCCAAGATGGGCGCGCGCGCCGAGCTCAGCGAGCAGCGCAGCGCTAGCCGGCGAGCCGATCTCTTCATCCGGGCTCAGCAGCACTTCGTAACCCACGCGCTTGGCGCCTGGGGCCGCCTCAAACGCCGACAACGCGGCCAGCATGACGCTGAGCCCGCCCTTCATGTCGGCCGTGCCCGGCCCATGCAGAACCGCGCCGTCGCGGCGCGTCGCCTGGAACGGATGCGCGGCGGGAAACACCGTGTCGTAATGGCCGGTGAGCGCCACTTGGATCGGCGCTTCGGGACGCACGCGCAGGCGCAGCGCCGCGCCGTGCTCAATATGCGCGACCTCGCCATCGGCGCGGATGCGCTGGCTCGGCGCGAGCGCTTCGACGCTGAGCGCCCCTGGCAGCGCCGCGAACGCATCGGCCAGCACGGCGCGCATGCGCGCCAAACCCTCAGCTTCGTAAGAGCCGGAATTGATCGCGGCCCAGGCCTCGGTACGGGCGACAAGTGCGGCGCCGGCGTGATCCAGCGACTCCAAGACGGGCGCGGCGTCGGCGGCCCACGCCGCCCCTGCCTGCAAACCCACGCTCGATTGTGACATGCTCGGACCTTGCCGAGCCGGGGCGCTTAAGTCCAGCCAGCGCAAGAGAAAGGGGCAAAAACAAACGGGCCCGGCTTGTGGCCAGGCCCGTCGTTTTTCTTGCCTTGAGGCGAGACGATTACCGGAAGGTGATCGTGATCGCCGTGCGGCGGTTCAGAGGCTCGCGCACGCCATCGGCGGTGGCGCGGGCCAGATCGGATTCTCCGCGCGCTTGCGTAGTGACGGCGCCAGCCGCGACGCCGCGCGCCACGAGGGCGTCACGGACGACCGAAGCGCGACGCTCCGACAGACCTTGGTTGTAGGCCGTCGAACCCGACGTATCGGTGTGGCCGACAAGCACGATGCCGCCGAGGTTGCAGTTCGCCAGGCTCGAAGCCGCGCGATCGATAACGGCGAGCGCTTCGGTGTTGAGCGTGGAGCGATCCCACTCGAAGTACACGACGTAATTGCCGGTCGGGCAGGTCGCGGCGACTTGCGGCGGGGGCGGCGGCGGCGGGGCGGCGCCCGCAAACTGCCAACGCAGGCCGACCGTGACCGCCTGATGTTCGTAATCGGCTTCGCGCGTTACCGGCGCGGGCTGGTTCGACAGGAACTCGACTTCCGGCGCCCACAGCGCGCGATAGCCGACGTCCAGCGTTAGGCGCTCAGTCACGCCGATGCCGAGACCGATCATGGCTTGGTAGCCAAGCACGGTGTCTTCATCGTCGAACGAACGGACGAGCGGCGCCGAGTCGGCGCCGTTGACGTTCAGGCGCACGCCGCCGACGCCAACGCCGATGTACGGGTTGACGCGCGAGTTGCGGTTGAAGTCGTAGAAGAAGTTCAGCATCGCCGACCAAGCGTGGACATCGCCGCCGCTGTCGAGATTCGCCAGACTTTCGATTTCGTTCCAGCGATGGCCGACTTCGCCTTCAATGCGCAGGCCGTTCTGGAACGCGTAGCCCAGACCAACGTGCTGGCTCATGTCGGCTTCAAGATCCGGCGAGCCGTAGTTCCATGCGCCGTCCGTGCCGATGTCGAATTCACCACCGGTCGTATAACCGAGGTCCAAGCGGCCGTACCAGCCTTCGGTCGCGTTCGCGACGCCGGCGGTGCCAGCCATAAGAGCCGCGAGCGCGACTGTCTTGGTGATGCGCGATTTCATTGTCACCCCTCTCAAGCGATTTCCCCTGCGTTCCAATTTCAATGCCTGAACGCAGTCTTCGCGCCAAACGCGCTCACGACCTTCAGGCCCAAACCCGGACCGCACGTGTAAAAAGGGGCGAGCCCCCTTCCTTCAATGCGCGACCACTAATCTGGTTCCGACCCTAAGTCGATGCGGCGAGTTTGGCGCAGCATCGGGCCAAAGTCCATTAACGAGCCGTAAAACTCGCGCTTTTTTGGCGGAGCGTTGCCTTTTTCCCGCCTGTCGCGCCGCAGGCGAAGTTTGGGGCGCCTGCCGAAACGGAAAGGGGCCGCGCCCCTCCCGGCGCGGCCCCAGTCCCCTTCGTCGCCCCTGCTGCGTCGCCTCTCCGAAGAGGCCCCCGCCGGAAAACGTGGGCGGACTGTAAGCCCCATCCCGCGCCGGGGGCGAGCAGGTTCGGCGCCCGCAGCCGCCATTTCGGATACGATGTTGCCGATGCATCACAAGGTGTTGAGGGAACTGACCCCGCAGGGGGGCGATTGGTCGGGCGAACCACCAGCTTCAGGAGACGCCTAATGACGATCGAAACCCCGCGCCCGCCCCAAGCCGACCCCTACGCCCCGCCCCCGCGCTACAAGAACAAGAGCGGCGGCGTGCTCCGCGTGGCCATTTTGGCGGGCATCCTGGGCGTCGCCGCCGCCGGCTATGTCCTCTACAGCGACCGCATTGAGGAGGCGAAGAACACGCCGATGGTCCAGGAAGAGCGGGACTTGGCCTACAACGACGCCGCCCAGCCGGCTGATTCGATGAGCCCCGCCCCGGCGGAAACGGCGCCTGCCGCACCTGCGGCCGCGCCTGAAGCGCCCGTCCCGGCCGCGGCCCCTGCTCCGGAGCCCCTGCCGGCGCCAACAACCACCACCGAACCGCTGAACAGCGGCGAACCGGGGTAAGTGGTGAGCCCGCCGGGATTCGAACCCGGGACCCTCTGATTAAAAGTCAGATGCTCTACCGACTGAGCTACAGGCTCCCGCATCGCGAGAGGGCGCGAATTACGCGCCTCGGCTCGAAACTGCAAGTCTAGCCAGCCGCGGCCAAACTCCCCGCCACGGCATTTGCCCAGCCGCCGCGCAATTTTGCGCGCGCGGCTGGGCTCATATTTGGCCGCCAAATGGTTTGCGCGCCGGCGCCTGCCTCCAAATTGCCGATCCGCCCCGCCCCTAGCGCCGCGAGCTTGGCCGCGCCAAGCGCTGTCATCTCCTGAAAAGCCGGGCGGGCGACCTCCACGTCGCAAATATCGGCCAGGAATTGCATGACCCACGCATTCGCGGTCATGCCGCCGTCCACCAGCAGGCGCTCAATTTTCGGCGCGCCATCGGCCTTTAGCGCATCGAGCAGATCGGCGGTCTGATAGCCCACCGCTTCGAGCCCAGCGCGTACCAGATGCTCCAGGCGCGAGTCGCGCGTAAGGCCAGAGATGAGCCCGCGCGCTTCGGCTTTCCATTGCGGCGCGCCCAGCCCGGCGAACGCCGGGACAAGATAGATTCCGCCATTGTCCGGCAGGTTTGCGGCGATGGCTTCCGATTCTGAGGAATGCTTGATCAGCTTCAGCCCGTCGCGCAGCCATTGGATCGTGGCGCCGGCGGAAAAGATTGAGCCTTCCAGCGCAAACGCACGCGCGCCCTGCGCTTCGTAGCCGATGGTGGCGAGCAGCCGGTTGTTCGAGTGCGGGGGCGCCGCGCCCATATTCATGACGAGGAAGCAGCCCGTGCCGAACGTGGCTTTCGCCATGCCGGGTTTCACGCAGCCGTGCCCCACCAGCGCCGCCTGCTGATCGCCGGCGATGCCCGCGATCGGCAAGGCGCGGCCAAACAGCGCCGCATCGGTTTCGCCGAAATGCGCATCGCACGCCAGCACATTGGGCAACAGCGCGCGCGGCACG
The DNA here is from genome assembly GCA_035444925.1 of Terricaulis sp. Lineage (GTDB taxonomy): Bacteria > Pseudomonadota > Alphaproteobacteria > Caulobacterales > Aquidulcibacteraceae > Vitreimonas. The sequence goes on from DAOMPU010000041.1 coordinate 10,092, forward strand.
CGCAACAACGCGCACAATTCATCGCTCCAGCCACCCTTGGCGATGTCGAGCAGCAGCGTGCGCGCGGCGTTGGTGACATCGCTCACATGCGCTTTGCCGCCAGTGAGCCGCCAGGCGAGGAAACTCTCGATCGTACCGAACGCCAGCTCGCCCGCTTCCGCGCGGCGGCGCAGCGTTGGATCCTGATCTAGAATCCAGGCGATCTTGGTGGCGGAGAAATACGGATCGAGCAGCAGGCCAGTGATCTCCTGCACGCGTTTTTCGTGGCCTGCTTCGCGCAAGGCCGCGCAAACCTCAGCGGTGCGCCGATCCTGCCAGACGATCGCCTTGTACACCGGCGCGCCGGTTTTGCGGTCCCAGACGATCGTGGTTTCGCGCTGATTGGTGATGCCGATGGCGGCGATCTGGTCCACGCCTACCGCCGCGATCGCCTCACGGCACACCGCGAGCGTGGCGGCCCAGATCTCCTCGGGATCGTGCTCCACCCAGCCGGGCTGGGGATAGTGCTGCTGCAATTCGATCTGGGCGGTTTTCACCGGGTTGAACGCGGCGTCGAACACGATCGCGCGCGTGGAGGTGGTGCCCTGGTCGATGGCGAGGATGTGCGTGCTCATGCACGCAGAAGAAAGCGGGGAGGCGCCGAGGTCAATCCGAAGACCGGGGGACGGGCGGGGGCGATCTTCGGTTCGGCGCCTCCCCTATGCGGGAGCGGGCTTCAGGGGGCGCCCGCCTCCGCAGTCTCGAGCGCGGCGCGGAAGGCGGCCGAGGCGGCGCGCACGCGGATCAGGGCTTCGTCCAGCTCCTCCACTGTGACGGCGCGCCCGGCGGCGGCCATGGCCTCCACTTCCGCGCGCACAGCGGCGAGCTTCACGGCGAGATCATCGACATTGGCGGCCACCACGGCGCCAGCGGCGAGCGCATTGGCCGCCACATCGAGAATTTCCGCGGCGCGGGCGCGCAATTTATCAGGCACGAGCGGCAGGAAGGCCGAAAGCGCGGCCAGCAGCATCTGCAATTGCAGCATCAGATTGAACATGGCGGTTTTCTCCCTCAGCGACGGCGGATCAGCGCTTCAAGCTCACCCACCGGGCGCTCGGCGGCGGCGACGGCTTCGCTCAAGCGATTGGCGGCGATGGTCAGCGCGTTGGCGGCGCGCGTGAGCGCGGGCTGATCGGCGCCCGTCGCCGCTTCGTAGTCAGCCCGCGCGCGCAGGAAGGCGGCCACGCTGATCTGCAGCGCCTCCACCGCCGGCGTGGCGGCGCGTTCCGCCCGGCCGAGCGCGCGTTTCAACGAAAGCGGCGCGGCAGGATCGCGCACGATGTCGCCCGCCTCCTCCACGATCGCCGCATACGAATGCAGCAGCGCGTAGGCGCGCTGATCGATGCTGCGCGCGGCGTCGAGCGGGTTTTCAATCCGCGTTTCGCCGAGTTGCAGCGAAGCGCAAGCGGGCGTGGCCGCGAGCGCGAGGGCGAGCGCAAGCGCCCGTAAGGGGTGACGCATCTTTTTCTCCTGGATGATTAGACGATCGGCCCGCGCGCCCGCGCGCGCCCGACAGCAACGCCGATGAGGCCCAGCGTGACGACAAGATCGATCGCCGCGCCGGCGAGCTCCTGCGCCGCGCCCTCGGGCAATTCGACGCCGAGCCGGCTGGCGGCCGCGGCGATGGCGATCGCGGCCGCGCTTTTCAGCGTGAGCGATGAAAACGCTGCGCGATCCAGGGGGACTTGGCTCATGGGGCTCCTCTCGTGATGGAGGAGCTTAGGCGCGTCGCGGAGCCGGTCGGATTGATTGGCCGCGCGCGCCGCCAAGCGCTTGGCCGCGCGCGCTTCTTTGGCTCAGGGCTGTAGGATTAGCCCGCGCACAATCCCCGCTTCGCCTCATCATATTCGCGCTTCAGGCGCGCGATGAGGTCCGCTGTCGGCAAGATTTCATGGACGCCGCCCACGCCTTGGCCGGCGCCCCAGATGTCTTTCCAGGCTTTAGCTTTGGAGCCCTCGCCGCCGCCGAAATTCATCTTGCTGGGATCGCTTTGGGGCAGATTATCGGGATCGAGCCCCGCCTTGGCGATCGAGCCCTTGAGGTAATTGCCGAGCACGCCGGTGAACAGGTTTGAATAGACGATGTCGCCCGCCGCGCTATCGACGATCATCTGCTTGTAATCTTGAGGAGCGTTCGCTTCCGTCGTCGCGATGAAGGCCGAGCCCATGTAGGCAAGGTCCGCGCCCATGGCTTGCGCCGCGAGCACGCCGCGCCCGGTGGCGATGGCGCCGGAAACCAAAAGCGGCCCCTGGAAGAATTCGCGAATCTCGCTGATCAGCGCGAACGGAGACAAGCCGCCCGCGTGCCCGCCCGCGCCGGCGCATACCGCAATCAGCCCGTCCGCGCCCTTCTCTAGCGCCTTTTCGGCGAATTTGATGTTGATGATGTCATGCAAAACAATGCCGCCGTATGAGTGAATCGCATCGTTCACTTCGGGGCGCGCGCCAAGCGAGGTGATGACGATCGGAACCTTGTGCTTCACGCACGCGGCGACATCCTGCTCCAGTCGCTCGTTGGTTTTGTGCACGATCTGGTTGACCGCATAGGGCGCGGCCGGCGCGCCGGGATTCGCCTCGTCATAGGCGGCGAGTTCGTCCTTGATGCGATGGAGCCAATCGTCCAGCAGCGGCTGCGGGCGCGCATTGAGTGCGGGAAACGAGCCGACGATGCCGCCCTTGCATTGGGCGATCACCAGCTCCGGATTGGCGATGATGAATTGCGGGGCGCCCACCACCGGCAGGCGAAGCTTGTCGAACAAAGGCGGCAAAGCCATCATCAATCTCCTCAGTTGCGTTAGGCGTAGCTTGGCGCGAAAAGCGCGTCGATGCCTGCCATGGCGTCAACCGGAGCGGAAATGAGCACGAAC
>DAOMPU010000042.1:0-12910 GCA_035444925.1 Terricaulis sp.
GGGAATCCCGGCCGCTTCCAGCAAAGCGAACTGGCCTCGACCCGGCTCGCTATCGGCGTCGATGCCGTGCTCGTCGTCGGTGATCCAGCGCACATCGACGCCACGGGCATGGGCACGGGCCAACGCTTCGGCGACCGGAGTCAGATTGGTCTCGAAAACGGCCAGATGGATCGAGCTTTGGGCTGCGTCGATGTAGCCGATGAGCTTGTCAAGGATATAGTGGCCGTTGGCTTCGTTGCCGTCTCGCCCAGGACTGAACAGCACCGCCCACCAGCCGCCGTCATAGCCGATGTCGCGCGGCAACTCGATCTCCTGTCCGGGCAGGGTGGGCGCGGGCTGCGGAACCAACGTGGGCAGCGGCACGGGGCCGCTCGCCGGGCGCGTGTTCGTCGGTTGCGGATTGGGCAGCACGATCGGCGTCGGGGGCGGGGTGGCGGGAGGCAGCGGCGATGGGTTGACGCCCGGCGTCGGCACGTCGCGCGCCAACGTCGGTAACGGGACGCGGCTGAGATTGGGAATGGGCGTGAAAGTCGCCAGACGCGGCTCAGCGGCGACATCGCAGCCGGCGACGCCGTGATCGGCCTCGCCTCGTCCGGCGTGCACTCGAACGGCTATTCGCTGGTGCGCAAGATCGTCGAGCGCAGCGGCCTTGCCTGGGATGCGCCCGCGCCGTTTGAAGCCGGTAAGAGCCTGGCCGAAGCGCTGCTCGCGCCCACGCGCATTTACGCCAAAGCGCTGAAGCCGCTGTTCGACGCGAAGCTGGTGAAGGGTGCGGCGCATATCACCGGCGGCGGGCTGGTTGAAAACACCCCGCGCGCGCTGCCTGACCATCTGGCCGCCGATTTCGATTGGAACGCCTGGACGCGCCCCGCCGTGTTCGACTGGCTGCAAAGCGCAGGCGGCGTGCCGGAAGAAGACATGCGCCGCACCTTCAATCTCGGCATTGGCATGGCGCTGATCGTGGATGCGGGACGCGCGGACGAGGTGATCGCGCAGCTGAATGCGGGCGGCGAGCGCGCGTTCAAGATCGGCGTGCTGAAGAGCGCATGAAACACCACCCATCCCCGGGGCGCCGCGCAGCGGCGAGCCCGGGGCCTATAACCGCAATTGCTTGTGTTTATGGGCCCCGGAATTGCGCATTGCGCAATCCGGGGATGGGTGACGCGGACGCCGCGCATCATGTCTAAAAGGCGCGTCGCCGTGCTCATCTCCGGGCGAGGCTCAAACCTCAAGGCGTTGCTCGATGCCGAGCAGGACGCTTACGAGATCGTGCTTGTCATCGCCAACGTCCCGGATGCTGGCGGGCTCGCTTATGCGCGCGCCGCGGGCGTGGAAGCGCTGACGATCGACCACAAGCCATTCGGCAAGGACCGCGAAGCGTTCGAGCGGGAAGTGGATGCGGCGCTGCGCGCGCGCGGCGTTGAACTCATCGCACTCGCCGGCTTCATGCGGGTGCTGACGCCGTTTTTCGTGCGGGCCTGGGCGGGCCGGTTGGTCAACATCCACCCCTCGCTGCTGCCGAAATATCCTGGCACGCGCACGCATGAACGCGCGCTCGAAGCGGGCGATGGCGAGCACGGCTGCACCGTGCATCTTGTCGTCGAGGAAGTGGATTCCGGCGCCATCCTCGGCCAAGCGCGCATGCCGATCCTACCGGGCGATACGCCGGAGACTTTGGCCGAACGCCTGCTCGCGCTTGAGCATGCGCTCTATCCGGCCGAGCTCGCCGCGTACGCCCGCACGCTTTAATCGCTCGCCGCGTCCGGCTTGGGCATGTGCGCGACGATGGTGGCGAGCGCCGCGGTCAGCGCGGCCAGATCGTCGCCATAGCCCAGAACGGGCACAAAATCGGCCACCAGATCGGTTGGCACGATCAGATAGCCCAGCACGCCGATGCACAGGCCCTTGACCCAAATCGGCGTGGCCGTATCGCGCAGCAGCGCTTGCACTTGCTTGGCCGCATCGACCAGCTTTTCCAGCCCCGCCAGGGCGCCGAGCTTGGCTTTGAACGCTTGCTCAGAATAGGCGCGCGAATACTCGCTCATGGTTCCGGCTCCAAACCTCTTGGCGCAAACATAGGTCCGGAATCGGCGGGACGCACGCGCGGCGCGCACCTATATCAACGCCAGGAGGCGCCCATGGCGGAACGCGATTACGTGCTCGGCACGCATGACGATGAAATTTACCGGCTCGGCTTCCAGCACCGGGTCTGGCGCCCGCGCGCGCTGGACGCCTGGGCGCGGGCGCGCATTGGCGACGGATGCAAGGTGATCGATTTCGGCGCCGGCCCCGGCTTCGCAACGATGGATTTGGCCGAAATGGTCGGCCCCCAAGGCCAGGTGCATGCGCTCGAACGCTCGCGCCGCTTTCTTGATACGCTGGAAGCGCAAGCCAAGGCGCGCGGCTTTGGCCAAGTGAAAGCGCACGAGATTGACGTCGTTACCGACGCGATCCCGGTGCGCGATGCGGATGCCGCCTGGGCGCGCTGGATTTTCGCGTTTCTGCCCAAGCCCAAGGACGCGCTGAAGAAGCTGGTGGACGCGATCCGCCCCGGCGGGGCGCTCGTGTTCCACGAGTACATCGATTACCAGACCTGGAAGCTCGCGCCGCCGGCGCCGAACTTTGAGAAATTCGTCGATGAGGTCTCCGCCAATTGGCGCGCCTCGGGCGGGGAGCCGGACATCGCCCGGCATCTGCCGGCATGGCTCACGGAAATGGGCCTCAAGGTGGAGAGCCTGAAGCCCTACGTCGATGTGGTTTCCAAGGACGACAACGTTTGGCGCTGGCCGATCGGCTTTTTCGACATCCACATCGACCGCCTGCTCGAACTCAATCGCATCACGCCGGCGATGGCGCAAGACATGCGCGAGGAATTCGCCCGCGTGTCCGAGCAGCCCGGCACGCTGATGGTGACGCCGCTGGTGTTGGAGATCGTGGCGCGGAAATGAAAGCGAATAGCGAAATAGCGAATAGCGAGTAGGGAAAGAAAAGGGCGCCCGCGTCAGCCGCGAGCGCCCTATTCGCTACTCACGATTCGCTATTCGCTAACCAACGATCTCTTGATCGGCGAAAAAGAATTTGATCTCGCGCTCGGCGTTTTCGAGGCTGTCGGAGCCGTGCACCGAGTTGGCTTCGATCGACTCGGCGAATTCCTTGCGGATCGTGCCAGGCGCGGCGTTGGCCGGGTTGGTGGCGCCCATCACGTCGCGATACTTGGCCACCGCGTTCTCGCCCTCGAGCACCTGCACCACCACCGGGCCGGAAATCATGAAGCCGACGAGGTCGCGGAAGAACGGGCGCTCCTTGTGCACGTCGTAAAAGCCTTCGGCCTGGCCTTCGGACAGCCAGATGCGCTTTTGCGCGATGATGCGCAGGCCCGCCTTCTCGATCACGGCGTTGATCGCGCCGGTGAGGTTGCGCTTGGTGGCGTCGGGCTTGATGATCGAGAACGTGCGTTCGGCGGACATTTTGAGGGCTCCGGGAGGAAATTCGAGCCGGGTCTATAGCCGCGCCATTCCGGCGCGCCAAGGCCCGGCGCGTGCGTCAGAAGCTCCCCGAAAGCTTAACCGCCTGCGGGGCGCGCTTTCCTCGCCTCTGAGGCGATGTCAAAAGCAGCGCAGCGAGCCCACGCGCCCGTCCGTACCGACCATGATGTTCAGCCGCTCAGCCCTGTAATCCATGGTCACGGCCATTTCCGGGGTGATGATGCGGGTGCGCGCCGGCAAGCTGGCGCGGTCGATCTCCGAGGCGGGGCGGCCGATATAGCGCTCATACGCGGCCATGCCGCAGGTGTCGGCGTCGCTGGCCTGCCCGGCGTTTTGCGGCGCGGCCGGCGCGTCCGCCACCGCATGCGTGCAAGCGGGCGCGGCCAGCAGCGCCAGCGCAACAACAAGCGCGCGCATCAATAGCATTCCACGGCGGTGATGGCGCCATTCGCATCCACGATGATGTTCGCGCGGTCAGCGCGGAAATCCTGCGTCACCACCGAATCCGGCTGGATGATGCGCACGTTCGCCTCCGCCGGCAGCGTGACCGCCGCGAAATTGGAGCCGATCAGCGACGCATATTGCGATGCCCCGCACGTATCCTGCGCGGTGGCTTCTTCCTTCGATTGCGGCATGGCTTCGGCGACCTCGGCTGGGGTTTGCGGCGCGGGCTCAGGCGCAGGCTGGCTGCACGCTACGGCGAACAAGGCGGCGGAGGCGATCAACACAGAACGGATCATGCCTGTTTCTCCCATTTCCCAGCGGCGCTCTCGCGCCAGTACGAAGCGGCGATGCCCGCTTCCTTGGCTTGTTTCCAACGCGATCGGGCCAAATCCAAGGCGGCTTCGTCGCGCCCGTCAAACATGAGGCAGGCGCGCTCGAAGCCGGAAAGGTCGCCCGGCTCGGCGCCGTCGATCAGGAATAACGCCTGCGCGCCGTTTGGGTTGCCGTCATTGCCCGTCAGCAGCACCGGCTGGCGGCTTGCATCGCCTTCGCCTTCGCGCGCGTGGGGCAGGAAGCTTTCGTCCCGCCAAGTCCAGAGCGTCGTATCCAACGCCTCCAGGCGCTCGGGCGAGCCGCCGCGCACCAGCGCCCGCCAGCCGCGCTGCAGGCATTTCTCCAAAAGCGGCGGCAAAGCGCGTTCAAGCTCGGTGCGCTCCAAATGATAAAACCAGAGTTCAGCCATGCTCAGTCTCGCTTGGTCTTTTTCATCGCGCCGGCGCGGATCGCATCCGCCGCTTCCGCGCGAATGCGATCGGTTAGCTTGAACGGCAATCTCCCGAAAGCGGAACGCCCATCGGGCGTTCTGCCCAAATCGAAGCCCGGCCAGGTAAATTCGTTCAACTCATCGCAAATCACCCAGGAGCGCGCGTGATCCAATTTGAGTTGGCGCTTCACCGCGGCGTCGAGTTCGACCGCGCGCTGGCCGGCAGCGGGCGGCGCGTGCGTTATCGGCGCTACGGCGACGGCGATCTCATCGGCGCCGCGGCGCACGGCGATCACGACGACGCACGGGCGCGCCTTGCGCCCGGACTCCTCGCCCGCCTCGCTTTCGCGGCCCCACAGGAACCAATATGGGATGACGAGCCCAACTTCCGGCGGCACGGCGCAGCGGCCTAGTCTTTGACCAGTTCGTCGTGTTCAGTTTCATAGGCGGCGAGAGGCTTTTCGAGTTCGGCGGCCAAATCCGGGCTCAGCTCGCTGGGATGCACGGCCTTGCGATTGTAGCCGCCCATGACGCGCACCAATTCGCGGAATTCGCGTTCGGAAATGAAATAGCCCAGCGTCACGCCGGTCTTGTTATTGACGACCTGCACAGGCGCCGATTGCGCCCGAAAAGACCATTGGCCGAACTTGCCGGCGAAATCGGTGGACGAAACCTTGGTTGGGCGATCCATGATCGATCTCCGGAATATCAGGATATTCCGGAATATAGCACTCCATGAAGGCCGGGACAACCCGGCCTTCTCGAGCCCCGATCATTCCTCGAACTTGCTCGCGATCACGCGGTTAAGCAGGCGCACGCCGTAGCCCGTGGCCCACACCGGGGAGAGCGGATCCTCATAGGGCCCCGGCTTCCAGGCCGTGCCGGCGATGTCCAGATGCGCCCAGGGCGTGCCTTCCTTGATGAAGCGCTTGAGAAATTGCGCGGCCACGATCGAGCCGCCGGCCGGCTTGCCGGAGATGTTTTTCATGTCCGCATTGGGCGTATCGATCTGCTTGTCGTAGCCGGGCCCGAGCGGCATGCGCCACAGCGGCTCGCCCTCGGTTTGGCCGGCGGCGAGGATGGCGTGCGCGAGGTCTTCGTCGTTGGAGAAAAGCCCCGCGTGCTCGTGCCCAAGCGCGACGACGATCGCGCCCGTCAAGGTGGCCAGATCGATCACGGCGCTGGGGCTGAATTTATCCTGCACGTACGTCAGCGCATCGCAAAGGATGAGGCGGCCTTCGGCGTCGGTGTTGAGCACTTCGATGGTTTGGCCAGACATCGTGTTCACAATGTCGCCCGGCCGCTGCGCGTTGGCGCCCGGCATGTTCTCCACCAGCGCGACGACGCCGACCACGTTCGCTTTGGCCTTGCGCAGCGCCACGGCCTTCATCGCGCCGGCGACGGCGGCCGCGCCGCCCATATCGCCCTTCATTTCGTCCATCGCCGCGGCGGGTTTCAGCGAAATGCCGCCGGTGTCGAAGGTGACGCCCTTGCCGACCAGCGCGATCGGCTTGGCGTTCTTGGCGCCTTTCCAATTCATCACCACGAGCCGCGCGGGCCGGGCGCTGCCTTGAGCCACGCCCAAAAGCGCGCCCATGCCGAGCTTTTCCATGGTCGCCGGCTCAAGCACTTCGACTTCGACGCCGATGGTTTCCAGATCGCGCAGCCGTTCGGCGAAGCTTTCCGGGTAAAGCACGTTCGGCGGCTCGCTGACCAAATCGCGCGCGAAGAACACGCCTTCCACGATCGCGGCATCCTTTTCCGCGCGCGCCCGCGCCGCGGCCGCGCCATCCATGGCGATTTCCACCGCGGTCAAAGTCGGCTTCTGCTCGGGCTTGATCTTGGTGCGGTAGGCATCGAAGCGATAGGCTGCGAGGCGTGCGCCCAGCGCGGCGTGCGCGCCGGCGTCCGCTTTGGAGACCCCGCCGAGCGCGTCGGGCTGCAACACGAGTTTTTCCGCGCCCGAGGTCAGCACCCGCTTCACCGCGTGCGCGGCCCAGCGCTCCACCGCCATGCCGTCGGCGGCGTCCAGCTTGCCGATTCCGATCACCAGCACGCGGGCGAAATCCACGCCTTCCGGCGCCAGCACGTCCGCCACCTGGCCCGCGGCCCCGGTGAAGCGCATCGCGGCCATGGCTTTGGTCAGCCGCCCGCCGGCGGCCTTATCCAGCGCCTCCGCGGCCGGCAGCAGCGCCGCCCCGTCACCCGCCATCACCGCAACAACATCCCCGCTCGCCGCGGGCGCAAATCGGATATCCATAGTTTCCCCAACGGAAGGACGGCCCTTGCCGGCGCACCGGGCGCGCCTTGGCCGCTTATGGGGCTTAGGTAGCCATGCCCGGGGCGATTGAAAAGCTGGCCTCAAGCTTTAGGGAGAGGCGGGGGCGCACCCGGCGCCCGGCGAAGGAGCGGCATGAACACGATATCGTACTACGTGTTCCGGCAGGCGCTTGGGCCGCTTCTGGCGATCCTGGGCGCGCTTGCGGCCATCGCCATCCTGACCCAGGGCCTCAACCAGCTCGACATCATCGTCACCAACCGCCGCGCGGGGCTGGCGTTCGCGTACGTGACGCTGCTGGCGCTGCCGCAATTGCTCTCGCTCATCATGCCGATGGCGGTGTTCATCGCCGTGGTTTACGCGATCAACCGCATGCACAGCGACAGCGAGGTCGCGGTGCTGTTCAGCGCGGGCATGTCGCGTGGGCGGATCGCGCGCCCGATCGTGCAATTGGCGGTGCTGGCCGCGTTGGTGCATTTGCTGGTCAATGTCGTGATCCAGCCCTGGTCGTTTCAGGAACGGCGCGAGACGTTCTACGAATTGCGCACCGATCTGGCCTCGAGCCTGGTGGAAGAAGGCTCTTTCACGTTCCCGAACGACGATCTCACGCTCTATGCGCGCGAGCGCGGCGGCGGGGGCGAGCTGCGTGATCTCTTGATCAACGACGCGCGCCCCGATGACGACATCACCTACACCGCGCGTGCGGGCGTGATCGTCACCATCGAGGGCCAGCCCGCGATCGTGATGCGCGATGGGCAGATTCAGCGCCAAGTGCCGGACGGCTCCGTCGATGTGCTCGATTTCGACCGTTACGTGCTGCAGCTGGGCGTCGCCAGCTTCGACGACAACGACTTCTTCTTCCTCAAGGCGTCCGACCGCACGCTCTACCAATTGTTCTTCCCCGACCTCACCGCCCATTACGACCAGCGCAACGTCGATCGCTTTTCGGCCGAAGCGCATGCGCGCCTTTCGGCGCCGCTTTTGAACATCGCGCTCGCCATGGTGGCGCTGGCGGGGGTTTTGGGCGGGCAATTCAGCCGGCGCGGCTATGGACGGCGCATTATGATCGCCGCGGCGATTGCGCTTGTGGTGCGCCTCTCGGCGCTCGCCACGCAGACGATCGCCACCGACGAGCCCGATCTCAACGCGCTGCAATATTTGGCGCCGATCTTCGTCATCTTGTTTGCATGGGGCGCGATGCGCGGACGCGCGCCGCGGCGCAAGCGCCAATCGGCCGGCCCTTCCGTGCTGGCGGAGGCGTAACGCCATGGGCTTTATCTTCTCTCGGCTTGGCCTTTATCTCACCATGCGCGGCGCGGTGGGCATCGCCATTGCGCTGGCGGGCGTGCTGGTCTCGATCCTGCTGATCGATCTGGTCGAGCAGATGCGCACCGTGGGCACGCGCACTGAGCTCACCGTGCTTGAGGCGCTGCGCCTCACTTTGCTGAAAACGCCGATGCTGATCGAGCAGACGCTGCCGTTCGTGGTGCTGGCCGGGGCGATGATGGCGATCATCGGCCTCAACCGCTCCAGCGAATTGATCGCCATGCGCGCGGCGGGCGTTTCGGCGTGGCGCTTCCTGGCGCCTTCGGCGCTGCTCGGCGTTTTGATCGGCCTGGTGGTGATCACCACGCTCAATCCGCTGGGCGCCTATTTCTACCGCGTGTTCGAAGGCGAAAAATCCGATCAGCTTTCCGAGCGCGACGCCAACGGCCAGCGCGCCAACGGCGTGTGGCTGCGCCAGGGCGATGAAAAAGGCCAAGTGGTCATCCATGCCGACGGCGTGGACGCCAACGGCTCCACGCTTACCGGCGTCACCCTCATCTTTTTCGACGTGCGCGAGGAGACGCTGCGCTTCACCCGCCGCATCCGGGCCGAACGCGCCGAACTGAAGCCCGGCTTCTGGCAATTGAGCGATGTGGTGGAAGCCACCCCCGGCGGGCGGCCCTCACGCGCGCCGCACCTCGCCATCCCGACAACACTTGAAGCCAACGAGCTGATCGGCCGCTTCGTCACCCCGGCCACGCTCTCATTCTGGGCCTTGCCGGGCTTTATCCGCGAGGCGCGCCAAGCGGGCTTCGCCCCCACGCGCTATGAGCTGAAATGGCAGGCGCTGCTGGCGTACCCGGTGCTGCTGGCGGCGATGGCGCTGCTGGGGGCGGCGTTTTCGCTGCAATTGCAGCGCCTCGGGAACCTTGCCCAATGGGGCGCGGCGGGTGTGGGGATCGGCCTCTTCCTGTTCTTCTACAGCCAATTGGCCGGCGCCTTCGCCATGACCCAGACCGTCCCCGCCTTGATCGCCGCCTGGAGCGCTCCCTTGGCGGGAATTTTTATTGCGCTGGCGCTGGTTGCGTTTGTGGAGGATGGCTGAGGCGCCGCTGCCACGCGCTTCCCCCAAGCGGCGTCACGCGCTGGACGCTGGCGTCCGGGGACGGCTAGGAAGTGAGGGGGAGTCGCACAGAGGGAACCGGGATGCTCCGTTCGGGGGGAATGGCCAAGCCGGCCGAGCGGGCGCCATGGACATGGGCCGCGTTCGCCACGGCGCTCGCCGTCACCGCGAGCCCCGCCGCGCTGGCCCAGGAGCAGCAGCCGCCAGCGCCCCAGCCCGCCGCCGCGCAAGACGAGCACGTGATGCTCGAGGCCGACGAACTGATCGATGATCAGCAGGCCGGCACAGTCACCGCCGTCGGCGATGTGCAGGTGCGCTACCAGGGCCGCACCATGCGGGCCGACCGGCTGGTTTATAATCTCAGCACCGGCGCCATTCACGCCAGCGGCAATGTGCAGGTCACGCTCGAAGACGGCTCGATCACCTACGCGGATGAATTGGAAGCCGACGAAGGCATGAACGTCGCCGTCGCCAGCGAGCTGCGCGCGCGCCTTGGCAATTCGGGCACGCTGGCCGCGCGCGCCGCGCTGCGCCACGGCGAAAACGAAAGCGAACTGCGCAACGTCATCTACACCTCCTGCCCGATCTGCGAAGTCGGCGATCGGCCCCCGACCTGGAGCTTGCGCGCGCGCCGCGCCGTGCAGGACCGCGAAACCCGCACGCTCTCGTATGAAAGCGCGGTGCTGGAGATCGCCGGCGTGCCGGTGCTCTACCTGCCGTATTTCGCGCACCCCGATCCGAGCGCGGGGCGCACCTCAGGCTTCCTTGCGCCGAATGTGGGCCGCAACCGCCGCCTCGGCATCTATTACGGGCAGCCCTATTATTGGGCGATCTCGCCGTATAACGACCTCACCGCCACGCTGCGCGTGCACGAGACGGTGAACCCGCTGATCGGCCTCGATTATCGCCAGCGCTTTTGGTCTGGCCAGATCAACATCAACGCGACGGTCACCTCGGAAGCCTTGTTCGATAGCGAAGGCGATCGCTTCGGCCCGGAGGAATGGCGCTCGTCCGTGTTTGCGGATGGCCAATTCCGCATCAATGATTATTGGCGCTGGGGTTTCGGCCTCGAACGCACGACCGACGACGATTACCTGCGCCGCTATGACGTCGAAGGCCAGGGCGAAGTGCGCGGGCCTTATACCGGCAACAAGAACCGGCTGATCTCGCAGCTGTTCGCCATTGGCCAGAACCGCAATTCGTATTCGTCGGTCGCGTTCGCGAGCATTCAGGGCCTGCGCGCGGCCGATACGCCCGATCTGCTCCCCACCATCGCGCCCTACGTCGAAACCGAGCACGTGTTCATCGATCCGTGGCTGCGCGGGCAATTGCGCGTGCAGAGCAACCTCGCGCTGCTCGAGCGCAACGACAACACCGCCACCCCGGACTTCGAGGGCAATACCGGGCGCCTTTCGCTCTCGGCGACCTGGCGCAAGGACATGATCGTCGGCCCTGGGATGGTGTTCAGCCCATTCGCGCAGGCGCGCGCCGATGTGTTCAGCGTCGAGGCCACGGCCGGGGAGTATGAAAGCTTCAGCCGCGCGCTGGGGCTTGCGGGCGCGGAGATCAGCTGGCCGTTCATGCGCCCCGGCGAAAATTTCGACGTGATCATCGAGCCGGTGATCATGGCCGCTTACGCCAGCGACGACGCGCACGACCCGCGCATCGTCAACGAGGACAGCCTCGGCTTCGAACTGGACGATTCCAACCTGTTCCGCCCCAACGCCGCGCCCAATTACGACCTCTGGGAGCCGGGCGGGCGCGTCAGCGCCGGCGTGCGCGCCACCGCACGCGCGCGCACGGGCGAGACCGCTTCTGTGACGCTGGGCCGGCGCTGGCGCGATCAGGCGGATCCGGCCTTCACCCCGCGCACCAATATGAACGACACCGCCTCAGATTGGGTGGCGGCGGGCCAAGTCTCGCTGGGGCGTCATTTCTCCTCCGAAGCGAGCGTGCGGCTCAACGACGAGACTTTGGATGTCGAGCGCCTTGATTGGGGCGTTCGGGGCGCGATCGGCAGATTCAACGGCGGCGCCCGGTATTTCCAGTACGACGAATCCTTCGCGCTGGACGCCAACACCCCGACCGAGGAAATCCGCGCCTATGCCGGCGTGGACCTCGCCCGCGGCTGGCGCATGCAAGCCGGGCTGACGCGCGACCTCGATTCAGACATAAATCTGCGCCAGGACATCCGGGCGATTTATGAGGACGATTGTACCTTCCTCGAGATTTCGTACACCCGCACGGAGCGGCGAACGAGCACACAGGGGCCTGACGAGGGGATCCAGATTCGGATCGGCCTCCGGTCTCTCGGGGTCTTCGGCGGAAGCTGAGGCGGAGTAAGAAATGAACTGGAAGCAGGCATGTGCGGCGGCCGCAATGGCGGCGGCCCTGGCCGGGACGGCAGCGCCCGCATCGGCCCAATTGGCCGAGGGCGTGGCCGCGATCGTCAACGACGCCGTGATCTCCACCTACGACGTGCGCGTGCGCGCCAACATGCTGTTGGTTTCCGCGGGCATCCAGTCCACGCCGGAGATGCTGGAGCGCGCCCGCGCCCAGGCGCTGCGCGATCTCATCGATGAGCGCCTGCAATTGCAGGAATATCGCTCACGCACCGAGAATGCGATCTCCCAGGATTCGATCGATCGCCGCATCGGCGACATCGCCCGATCCAACAACATGACGCCCGAACAATTCATCGCCTCCCTGGCGCAAGCGGGCGTGCCGATCTCCACGCTGCGCGAGCAGATCGAGGCGGACATCGCCTGGCAAAGCCTGATGAGCGGGCTTTACGGCTCGCGCCTGCGCATTTCGGAAGTCGAAATCCGCGAGACGCAAGAGCGCCTGGCGCTCTCGGCCACGCGCCCGCAATACCTCGTCTCTGAAATCTTCCTGCCCGCCAATTCCGAGCAGGAATTTCAGGAAATGATGCAAGGGGGCATGCGCCTCATTCAGGAAATGCAGAACGGTGCGCCGTTCCCGCTGGTGGCGCGGCAATTCTCCGCTTCCCCCACCGCCGCCGCGGGCGGGGACATGGGCTGGATCGGCGCCACCGAGCTGCAGCCCGAATTGCAGCCCATCGCCGAGCGCCTGCAGCCCGGCCAGGTTTCCATGCCGGTGCGCACGCCCGCCGGCGTCTATATCATCGCCCTGCGCGAGCGCCGCGAAGGCGCCGCTCAAGGGGCCACCACTCTGGTGTCGCTGCGCCAGATCACGGCGCCGGCCGCACGGCTGAGCCAGCTGCAGCGCGCGGCCTCGCGCATCAGCGGGTGCGGCAATCTTGAGCGCGAAGCGGCCAATATCGGCGCCGGCGCCAGCGTGGTTGATCTCGGGCGTGCGACCGAATCCGATCTTGTGCCGGATGTTCGGGCGCGCATCGCCAATGTCGCGGTCGGCGCCGCTTCTGCGCCGGTTGTGAGCGGCGAGGAGGCCAACGTGTTCGTGGTTTGCGCACGCCAGGCCGGGGGCGCGGCCGTGCCCAGCCGCGAAGAGATCGAGGGGCGCCTGCGTGAGCGCGAGATGACCATGCTGTCGGATCGCTACCTGCGCAA
>DAOMPU010000043.1:0-1642 GCA_035444925.1 Terricaulis sp.
ATCTCGACAAGCTGATTGATGAATTGGCCAAGGGGCGACCCATGGAGAAAATCCTGCGCACCCCGCCAGCCTAGAGATGGGGCTGAAAGCGCCATCTTCAAGAATTGCGCGCAGGCGCGTTTTGGCGAAGCTCGCGCTTCATTGGAGGCGCGGATGTACGCAAAGGATGTTCCGGCCGGGCAGATTTTCTATCACGGTACGAAGGCGGCCTTGACCGAGGGCGATCTGATCCGGCCGGGGTTCGCCTCCAATTACGGCAAGCGCAAAAAGGCTGCGTTCGTGTATTTCGCTGCGACCTTGGACGCCGCGATCTGGGGCGCGGAGCTGGCGCAAGGCGATGGGCCGGCGCGCATCTATATCGTCGCGCCGACGGGCGCGTTCGAGGACGATCCAAACCTCACCGATCAGAAATTTCCCGGCAACATCACCTGCTCCTATCGCACGCGCGATGCGCTGCGCGTGGTCGGCGAAGTGCGCGAATGGACCGGGCATAGCCCCGAGCAGTTGAAAACCATGCGCGATCACCTGGCCGAGCTGGCGCGGCAAGGCGTGGAGGCGATGGAGGACTAGCGGTGTTCGACTTCGTATTTCGGCAGGTCGGCGCGCAGCGTTTCGTAGAGGCGCTCGACGAAGCGTTCGGGATCGTCATCGACGAAATCGTCGAAATACGCTTCTAAATTGCTCTCAAACACATACTCGCCATCCTCGGCGAAGATGAAGCCGAGCTCTTCGTCGGTTTGCACGTGGATGATGGAGATTTGCGTCTCGTCATCGTCTTCCTCGCCCAGCGTGAAGGCGAGGCGCCGCGAGGCGATCCTGGCTTCCAGCAGCGGGGCGAGCTCTTGCAGCGCGGCCAGATCGTCAAAGCCGGTTTCTTCCGAAAGCGCGGCTTCCAGGCGCTTGCGCGCGCTATCGACCTCGGCGTCGAAGCCCGAGGCGGGTTGCGGTTTCTTGCTCATGCCGCTTCCATCAGGCTTTCAAACACGGCCTTGCCGCCCACGCGCCCAAGCACCGGATCGGACGCGCGCTCAGGGTGAGGCATCATGCCCATCACGTTGCCGCGCTGGTTGACGATGCCGGCGATGTCGCGCGCCGAGCCGTTGGGGTTGTCGAGATAGCGGAACACCACGCGCCCTTCGCCCTCGATGCGGTCGAGGGTTTCATCGTCGGCGATGAAGCGACCGTCGCCGTGGGCGATCGGGATTTCGGTTTCGCGCGTCTCGCGATAGGCGCGGGTGAAGGCGGTGTTGCCGTTGGCTATGGCCAATGGCACGTCCTTACAGGCGAACTTGAGGCCCGCATTGCGCGCCAGCGCGCCGGGCAGGAGGCGCGTTTCGGTAAGCACCTGGAAGCCGTTGCAGATGCCCAGCACAAGCCCGCCGCGCTCGGCGTGGGCGATCACGGCCTGCACCACCGGGCTCTTGGCCGCCATCGCGCCGGAGCGCAGATAATCGCCGTAGGAGAAGCCGCCCGGCAGCACCACGAGGTCGAGCCCCTCGGGCAGCGCGGTTTCCTTGTGCCAGATCATCTGGGCGGGTTTGCCGGTGATGCGCGTGAGCGCGCGCGCGGCGTCACGGTCGCAATTGGACCCTGGGAATACGATCACGGCTGACTTCATGGGCGCTAGATATAGGCCCGGGCG
>DAOMPU010000043.1:1652-4700 GCA_035444925.1 Terricaulis sp.
CCAAGCCCCGTCCGCCCGGTTTGCCTGCCCAAGATGGCCGGCGGGGCGGTTTTGGGCCGCGCCCGCCATTGGGGGGCGCGCGCTTCGCCCTTGTTTGCGCGAACGCCAAGCGGTAGCGCTTGGGGCATGTCCAGTCTGGTTGTGTTCGCGGCGCTCGCTTCGATCGTCATCACGGCGATGCTGACTTTCGTGCTCTGGCGCATGAACGCGCCGCGCAAGCGCGCGCGCGACGGCGACGCAAGTGATGGCGGCGCAAGCTGGAGCGGCGCGCCGGCGCGGCGCGCGCACGAGCACGACGACAGCGGCGCCGATTCGGGCGGCGGCGATGGCGGCGGAGGCGGCGACTAAACCGCAGCGCTGAGGCTCAAAATCTCGTGATCGGCTTCCTACATATAACCCATGACCACGATCAGCATCATCGCTCTGGCGATCGGCGTCGGGTTTTTCTTCGCGCTGGCCGCCGTTTCGATCGCCACGTCGCGGCGCGTGCGCAATAAGCGCCGCAGCGACGGGGGCGCCATGTCGCCGCTGGGCGAGGATTTCGATATCTAACCCGGCGCGCTGCAATGCTGGCGCTCGCGGTCCGTCATCATCGCCTCGGCAGCGGCTTCATCGCCCAGCAGCCAGTAGGTGTTGCCGACGGAAATCTGCTTCCATGAAAAGAGATCGTGCCCCCACGAGCCGATGCAGAGGCGCTGCGCCGCGCCGCGCTGCGTGAGTTCGCGCGAGAGCACGCGGGCGAAATCAGCGTCCACCAGGTTGCGCGGCGCGGTCACAAGCCAGCGTTGGCTGGCCGCCTCTTCGCCGGTCCAGCCGCCGCGTTCGGGGTTCATGGGCGAATGCGCCATCACCGCGCCAAACAGATCGGGCCGTTGGCGCGCCATGGCCACCGCGAAATCCCCTCCATTGGAGGCGCCGGCGATGATGCGCTGCGTGCGATCGCGTGAGGCGCCCATGGCGTGCTCGGCCCAGGGCATCACCACGTTCAAGAACCAATCGCGATGCGCGACGAAATACGGCATGCGGCGCGCGGTGGGCACGTATTCGCGCCTGCGGATGCGCGGCTCGGCGTCCAGCGCGACGACCATGAGAGGCGGCGCTTCTCCGCGCGTGATCGGGCCGTGCAAATATTCCATCAGCATCATCATGCCGCCTGGGCCATCGGTGACATAAATCACCGGCAGCGGGCCTTCGACGCCCGCGGGGCGCCAGACGAACACTTCGCGCGGCTGGCCCTCTTCGGGGCCAGGGAAGGTGTAGGTGTTGGCTTCGGCGCGAATGGTGCGCTCGACCTGCGCATTGGCTGCGCCGGTAAACAGCAGCGCTGCTAAAGCCGCGAACACGAAACGCATCAACACCCCCGCGCGAATGGCGAAGCGATGTTAGCGCCATCCGCGTGCGCGCGGTTTTGACAATGCCGTGAGGGTGCGGCGCAGCAGGATCAGGCTGGCGCGTTGGCTTCGGCGCCTGGCGTGCGCGGGCGGAAGGCGCGGGCGCGCGCTTGCGCTTGCGCGGCGAGGCCGGGCGGCGCATTGGGCGCGAGCGCGGCGGCGCGCTGGCCCGCCTCGCCATCGCCTTGCGCGGCGGCGACGTGAAACCAGAACAGCGCCTCGCCCAGATCGGGCGCGGCGCCGCGCCCCTCGTGATAGATCACGCCGAGATTATATTGGCTGTCGGCGACGCCGAACTCGGCGGCCTGGCGAAACCAGCGGAACGCGGCGGCGGCGTCGCGCTCGGTTTGGCCTTGCGCGTAATAGGCGCCGAGATCGTGCATGGCGGCGACATTGCCGTTGGCGGCGGCGCGCTCTGTCCAGGCGCGGGCGAGCGCTGCGTCACGCGATCCGCCTTCGCCGCGTTCAAAATATTGCGCGAGCCGATGCTGCGCCGGCGCGAAACCCGCTTGCGCCGCAGCATGCAGCAGCGGGACGGCTGCGCGCATGCGCCCCTCGCCGATCAGCAGCAAGGCTTGCGCAAATTGCGATGAAGGCGCAGGCGCTTCAGGCGCAGACGGCGGCGGGGCGGCTTGCGCGGGCGCAGGCGCGGGCGCTACGCGCGCGGCGTTGTCGCGCTGGGTGAAGCTGAACAGCGCAAACCCCGCGATGGCGGTGGCGAAGGCGAGGCGTCCCCAACGGAACGGGCGCTTTTGCTGGGCGTCCAATTCGCTTTGCGCGGCGTTGCGCGCTTTATCGAGATAGGCGCTTTCCGGCTCGGCGGCGTAGGCGGCGGCGAGATTGCCGATCGAGCTTTCACGCGTCAGCACGAGCACGTTGTCGTTCACCGCGGGCTTCAGATCGCGCGCGCCGCGCTTGGGCGATTTGGCGAAATCGGCGCCGCGCGCGAGGATCGCGGGGTCGGCCGCGCGCTTGCGCGGGCGCGGCTTGCGGCCCGTCAGCGCCACCGCCAACGCATCGAGCGTGATCGCGGTTTTGCTGTCGGGCGCGCCTTCGCCGATCATCTGGCCCTTGGTTTCGCAGCGGCCGAACAATTCAGCGTCAAACGCGATTTGCGCGGCCGGCGCAGCGCCCACGGCGGCGGCGAAATCCTTGGCGTTTATCTCCGGGCGCCCTTCGGCGCCGATCATGGTGAGCGCCACCAGCGGCGCGCTTTTGCCCGCGCGCAGGGGCGCCAGCGTTTCCATCATGCCTTTGGCGTTGCGCATGCTGGCCAGATCGGGCGCGGCCACGAGCACGATTTCATCGGCGCTGGCCAGCGCGCGCTTGACCCACGGATTCCACGCATGCGGCAGATCAAGCACCACGAACGGATTG
Organism: Terricaulis sp.; assembly: GCA_035444925.1. Lineage (GTDB taxonomy): Bacteria > Pseudomonadota > Alphaproteobacteria > Caulobacterales > Aquidulcibacteraceae > Vitreimonas. The sequence continues at coordinate 4,421 of DAOMPU010000043.1, forward strand.
GCGCGCCGCGCGTGATGCACCAGCCTATCGAGCGTTTCCGGCGCCAGGTCGAACATGCGCTACAGCGTGGCCGGCGCGCGCAGGCTTTGCAGGCGCCTCGTGTGCTGGATGGCGGCGCGGGCGAGGGTTGCATCGCTAATCGCTTCGGGGGCCGAGAGCAGATCGCCGGCCGCTTTCTCATCCTCGGGCATGCCGATATTGAACACGCCGCCGAAGGCGCAATCGAGTTCGATCAGGGCGGCGCACGCATCCTGCCGCTCGGCGATCGACCAGGCGAGAT
>DAOMPU010000043.1:4720-5243 GCA_035444925.1 Terricaulis sp.
GTGCGCGATGGTGGAGGCGCCGACGCCCCCGCGCGCGCCGATCACGGCGATGACGCGCGATTGATCGCTTTGCGCATAGAGCCGGCAGATGGCGCGGGCGAGATCGTCGGCCTTCAGCGGCGGCACGATATATTCGCTGACCCCGCGTACGGCGAGCTCGCGCAAGAGGCCCACATCATTGAGCGCGCCCAGCACGACGATTTTGCAGTCGGCTTCCACCGCTTGCGCCAGGCGATCGAGCGCGGCGAGCATCTCGGCGCGCTTTAACGTGGTGTCCACGATGATGAGGTTTGGGCTTTGCTGGCCGGCGAAACGCGCGACCGCGCTATCAACGCCGCCGCGCGCGATCTCAATATCGGCGCGGGCGAGGCGTGCATCGCCAGCAAGCTCGGCCAGCAGCGCGCCGATCTCGGGGCGATCCCAGCAGGCGTGAATGCGGATCGGCGGGGCGGGCGCTTCGGGCGCCGGCGAGGGCGGGGCCGGCGCGATGGGCTCGAGTTCGGCCTCCGGCGGCGCTTCAGGC
>DAOMPU010000043.1:5253-12908 GCA_035444925.1 Terricaulis sp.
GTTCGAACGTGGCGCCGAACACGTCGTCGCGCTCATCGGGCGCGTCGAACGGCGGTTCGTCGTCGATCGGCGGCGGGGCGCTAGCTTTCGGCGCGTCCTCAACCTCAATGCCGGCGGGCGAGACCAGCATCAGAGCGGGCGCGGGGATGAACACATCGTCGGCCTCTTCGCGGCCATCTTCGATGGCGGGGCCGCCGTGGAAGATGTCGTCATCTTCATCGGGCGGGTCGAACGGAGGCTCAGCCTCCACGAACGCATCGTTGGCGGGCGGCGCACGCGGCGTCTCGCCAAGCAGGCGCGCGGCGAGCGAGGGGCGGCGCGCCCAGGCGATGGGACGCCGCGCGCGGCTATTTTGGTAACGGCTCATGAACCTGTGCTGCGAAGACGTTGAGACGCAGCTAAGATTGCGTCATTCCCTTGCAAAGCGATTAGCAAGTAATGTGAACGCGACGTTTGCCAAATCGGAGAGGGGCGCGATGTCAGCAAGCGGAGAGCTGAGCCACGCATCGGTGGCGCGGCGCTATAAGGGCCTCATCGCGGGCACGCTGGCGCTGCTGGCGCTGGAAAACATCTTCGCGGTGCTGGAGCCGTGGCTGCTGGGGCGGGCGCTCGATGGGCTGATCGCGGGCGATTTCACAGCGCTTGGGATATTCCTGATCGCGGCGATCGGCGCGCTCGGCGTGGGCGTGGGGCGCCGGCTTTACGATACGCGCGCCTATGGGCGGATTTTCCGCGAAAGCGCGGGCGAAGTGGCCGGGCGCGAGTTTGAAGCGAACGCCCCCACCGCGCAAACCGCGGCGCGCGTGCAATTTGTGCAAGAATTCACCGATTTTTTTGAGCTGATGCTGCCGGCGGCGCTGGTTTCCGTGTTCATGCTGTTTGGCTCGGTGGTGATGTTGAGCATCATTTCCCCGCGTCTGGGCGCGGTCACGGCGCTGGTGGCGGTGCTGATCTGCGCGATTTTCTTTTTCAGCCGCGGGCGGATCGAAAAACTCAACAGCGCCTTCAATGACGAGGCCGAGCGGCAGGTGGAAATTCTCACCAATCGCGACGCGCAAGCCTTTGGCGCGCATCTTTTTTCGCTGGTGCGCTGGCGCATCCGGCTTTCTGATTTGGAGGCGCGCAATTTTGGCGGCGTGTTTCTGCTCACGTTCAGTTTGACGGCGGCGGCGGCGTGGATTTTGATCCGGCTGGAGGAAAAGAGCGTGGGCGATACGTTCGCGGCGCTGGCTTATGTGCTGCAATTTTCGCAAGCTGTCGTGGTTCTGCCTTATACGTACCAGCAATTCATTCGCACGCAGGAGATCGGCGCGCGGATTTCAAAGGGAGCGCCTGATGGCCAAGCCGGCGGCTGACTTTTGGGACGGGATCGCGCGCAAATACGCCGCCGATCCGATCGCGGATATGGCAGGATTTGAGCGCACGCTGGAGGCGGCGCGCGCGCAGATCGCCGGGCGCGCGGCGTTTGAGTTCGGCTGCGGCACCGGCACGGCGGCGTTGAAGTTAGCGCCGGGGGCGGCGCGCTATGTGGCGAGCGATATTTCAACCGAGATGATCGCCATCGCCAAAGAGAAGGCGGCGGCCGAGGGCGGCTCGAAGGCAGAATTCGTGGTGGCCACGCCCGATGCGGCGCCGTTCGAGGCGGGGGGCTTCGATGCAGCGCTGGGCTTCAACATTCTGCATTTGATCAAAGATCGCGCTGCGGCTTTGGCCGGCGCGCATCGCCTGCTGAAGCCGGGCGGCCTGCTGATCACCAAGACGCCATGCCTGAAGGAGATGAACCCGCTGATCCGCCTCGCGGTGCCGCTGATGCAGGCGATCGGCAAGGCGCCGGATGTGGCGTTTTTCAACGCCGCAGAATTGGAGGCGGAGATCGCGGGCGCGGGGTTCGAGATCGTGGAACGCGCGCGGCACGGCACTAAGCCGAAGCAAGAGCCGCGGATTTATCTGGTGGCGCGGAAGCTTTGAACTACGCGATATCGACGCGGTAGCTTTCGATCACGGTGTTCGCCAGCAGCTTTTCGCACATTTCGGTGACTTGCTCTTTGGCGGTGGCGGGGTCGAGATCGCCGTCGAGGCGGATTTCGATCACTTTGCCGACGCGCGCATCCTCAACCGCGCCGAAGCCCAAATCCTTCAGGGCGCCGGCCACGGCCTTGCCCTGCACATCCAGAACGCCGGGCTTCAAGCCCACGGTGACGATCGCCTTCATAACTCCCCCCACATCCCGATCCGAATTAATGCACGCTCTCGCCGCCCGTGCCGGTTTGCTTAACGATGCCGAGCCGGCGCGCGACTTCGACGTAGGCTTCCGTGACGTTGCCGAGATCGCGGCGGAAACGGTCCTTATCCATCTTCTCGTTGGTTTGGACGTCCCACAGGCGCGCGCTGTCGGGGCTGATTTCGTCGGCGATCACGGTGCGCACCATGTCGCCTTCGTAAAGCCGGCCGAACTCGAGCTTGAAATCCACCAGCTTGATGCCGACGGCGCCGAACATGCCGAAGAGATAATCGTTCACGCGCAGCGTCAGCGCCATGAGATCGTCGATCTCCTGCGTCGAGGCCCAGTTGAACGCGGTGATGTGCTCTTCGGCGACCATCGGATCGCCGAGTTCATCCTTCTTGTAATAAAACTCGATGATCGAGCGCGGCAGCGGCGTGCCTTCCTCGATCCCCAGGCGCTGCGACAGCGAGCCGGCGGCGACGTTGCGGCACACCACTTCAAGCGGGATGATCTCCACCTCGCGCACCAGCTGCTCGCGCATGTTGACGGTTTTGATGTAGTGCGTGGGCACGCCGATCGCGTTCAGGTTCTGCATGATGAACCCGGAGATCTGGTTATTGATCACGCCCTTGCCCTCAAGGATCGCCTTTTTCTGGGCGTTGAAGGCGGTGGCGTCGTCCTTGAAATACTGGATCAAGGTGCCCGGTTCGGGGCCCTCGTACAGGATCTTGGCCTTGCCTTCGTAGATCTTCTTGCGACGGGACATGGGGCTTGCCTCCTCCTCTGGAGGGCGCCGCCGGATTAGCCGGGGAGGCGAAAAATGAGGGCGCGCGCACGGAATCGCCGCTTGGCCGGAAGTTAATCTAGGAAATTGCAGCCCCTGCCACAATCGGCCGCTGCTGTGGGGGCGGGCGTTGAAAGCCGCTGGCGGCATCTTTATGCAGTGAGGCCACACTCCGGAGACCCCGAATGAGCAGCTTTGACGACCGCGAACGCGCCCACGAGAAGAAGTTCCAGCTGGACCAGGAGCTTGAGTTCAAGGCGCAGGCCCGCCGGGCCAAGCTGGTGGGCCGCTGGGCGGCCGGCCTGATGGGCCTCGCGGACCAAGCGGCCGAGGATTACGCGAAATCGGTGGTTGTGGCCGATCTGGAGGAAGCGGGCGAGGAGGACTTGTTCCGCAAAATCCGCGGCGATCTCGATCAGCACGCGGTGCAGCTCTCCGATCACCAAATCCGCGCCAAGATGGAAGAAGCGCTGGGCGAGGCGCGCGCCTCGATCGCGGCGGGCAATTGAACGCCCGCGCGGGGCGGGTTTCCGTTCCGCGAACGATCTGGCGCGGCGTGCGCTTGTGCTGCCCCGCTTGCGGCGCGCGCACGCTGTTTGCCGGCTATCTTAAGCTCAACAAGCAATGCGCCGCGTGCGGGGCTGATTTTGGGCGCAGCGAAACCGCGGACGTCGCGCCCTATCTGACCACCATGCTGATCGGGCTGACCTGCATGCCCGCCATCGTCGCGCTGGCGTTGAACGCCGATGCGTCCACCGATTGGCTGCTTTGGCCGGCGCTGGCGGCGGCCGTGCTGCTGGCGCTGGTGCTGCTGCCGCGCGTAAAGGGCGTGCTGGCGGCGCTGCTCTGGCGCGCGGGGCGCGAGATGTGAGTCTGGACCGCCGGCGCCCTCGCCGGCTCTTTGTGTCCTTTGTGATGTTCTTTGTGTCTTTGTGTGAACCACAAAGACACAAAGATCGCACGAAGATCACGAAGGAAGCGCCGGCGAGGACGCCGGCGGTCCAAGAACGCAGCCCAAGAAGATCAGGGCGTCAGATCGCCCAGCACGTAATTGACGATGCGATCGGCGTCTTTGAACACGTTGGTCAGGTCCGGCTTGCCGCCATTGGCCTGATGCATGGAGAGCGCCTGTTCGAGGCCGAAACGGCGCACTTCGATCATGGTCTCCTCGTCCCACTCGTCGCTGACTTCGAAATCGCTCATCGGCGCATCTCCCTGGCCGGGCGCGTTTCTCGCCCCCGCAGGCCGGTTTGCGGCGGATTCGCGGTTTGGGGCAACTGGGGGGGGGAGACGGCCTGCTGCCTAATCGGGGCTTAACCGCGCTTTTGAACGCTTCGTCCACGGCCCGTGGGCAAATTAGCCGACATGCGGGTGATGGTTTTGATGTGCGCGGCAGCGCTCTCGGCTTGCGGCGCGCCGGCGATGTCCGCGCGCGAGGCGGCTTTGGTGCTGGAGACTTATGTCGCCGGCGATGAGCTTGATCCGTGCACGCGCGAAGGGCGCGCCATGCTGCGCGGCGCCGTGCGCGCGTATGCCGCCGAGATGAGCCAAGCTGGGCTTGCCTGGCCGAACCTCGCGCCCGAAGGCGCGCGTCAGGAAGAAATGGACGCGGTGGAGATCGCGGTGCTGATCGGCTTTGCCGCCGGCTTCATTGAAGGCAACGATTTGCCCCAACCCGCGCGCGGGCGCGCGCACAGGCTGGCGCTGGCGAACCTGCCGCAAGTTTGGAATTTGCGCGGCGTGACGCGCGATGCGTGCCCCGACGTGCTGGTGATGCAGCGCGCGGCCTCGCGCTACATGCGCGAAATGGAGCGCTACCGGCGCGACGTGGAAAGCGCGCGCGAAAATGGCGGCGAGGGCGCCGTGCGCCGCCTGCTGGCGCAAAACACCGTGCTGACGCGCGCGCAACAAGACATGCAAGCCGCCGCAGCGCGCATCGAAGCGCTGATGCAAGCGCGCAATTAAAGTCCGTTGCGTTAGCCGAACACGCGTTTGAAGATCGCGTCCACGCGGGAAAAGTGGTGCGCGTCGTCGAAGAAGCTCTCCAGCGTCTTGGCGTCGAGCTTTGCGGTCACGTCCGCATCGGCCTTGAGGCGATCGAGCAGCGCGGTTTCAGCACGCGGGGGTGGGCTTTGCCACACGGCCATCGCGTTGCGCTGCACCAGGCGATAGGCGTCCTCGCGCGTCACGCCCGCTTGCGTCAGAGCCAGCATCACGCGCTGCGAATTGTGCAAGCCGCCCAGCAGCGCGAGATTGCGCGCCATGTTTTCGGGATAGACGACGAGCTTTTCCACCACGCCGGCCAAGCGATGCAGCGCGAAATCGAGGTGGATAGTGGCGTCGGGGCCGATGCCGCGCTCGACCGATGAGTGCGAAATATCGCGCTCATGCCAGAGGGCGACGTTTTCCATCGCGGGCGTGACGGCGCTGCGCACGAGACGCGCGAGGCCGCAGAGGTTTTCGGTCAGCACCGGGTTGCGCTTGTGCGGCATGGCCGAGGAGCCTTTTTGCCCGGGCTCGAAAAATTCTTCGGCTTCCAGAACCTCGGTGCGTTGCAGATGGCGGATTTCGGTGGCGAGGCGCTCAACGCCGGAGGCGACAACGCCAAGCGCGGCGAAGAACGCCGCGTGGCGATCGCGCGGGATCACTTGCGTGGACACCGGCTCGGGCACGAGGCCGAGCTTCTGCGCGACATATTCCTCCACGCGCGGATCGATCTGCGCGAAGGTGCCCACGGCGCCGGAAATGGCGCAGGTGGCCACCTCGAAGCGCGCCATGTGCAAGCGCTCCAGATTGCGCGCGAACTCGGCGTAATGGCCGGCGAGCTTGAGGCCGAACGTGGTCGGCTCTGCGTGGATGCCGTGGCTGCGGCCGATCGTGGGCGTGAGTTTGTGCTCGATGGCGCGTTTTTTCAGCGCCGCCATCACGCGCTCGCAGCCGGCGATCAAGAGATCGGCCGCGCGCGTGAGCTGCACGGCGAGACAAGTATCGAGCACGTCGCTCGAAGTCATGCCCTGGTGCGCGAAGCGGCTCTCGGGGCCGACATGCTCGGCCACCGAAGTGAGGAAGGCGATCACATCGTGCTTCACCTCGCGCTCGATCTCATCGATGCGGGCGACGTCGAACTTGCCCTTGGCGCGGTATTCTTCGGCGGCGGATTTGGGGACCGTGCCGAACTCGGCCATCGCCTCCATGGCGAGGGTTTCGATCTCAAGCCAAATGCCGTAGCGGCTCTCTGGCTCCCAAATGGCGGTCATTTCGGGGCGGGCGTAACGCGGAATCATGCCGCTTGTTACGGCGCCCAGGCCGCTTTGTCAGGCTTGGGCAGCCTCCAAATCGCGCTTGATGGTGCGGCTCGCCATCCAGAAGCAGAAGAGGCCGATGAACACCACGCCCGCGGTGACCACGAGCGACATCTGCAAGCCCCCCGCGGCCGCGGCCTGGCAGGCCGGATCGGGCGTGCGCGGCGGGCAGGCGGCCTTGAAGGCGGCGGCGTCCGCGGCGCCGAATTGCTGGGCGGCGAAGAAATCGCTGAAATACCCCACGGCGGTTGGCCCGAGGCCAAGCGCGATCAGGTTGAGGATGAAGAACATCACCGCCACCGCGGTGGCGCGCGTGTGCGGCTTCACCAGGCCCTGAATGGCGGCATAGACCGGCCCGTACCACACCGAGTTGAGCGCGGTGGGGATGGCGAGGATGGCCAGCGCCACGTAGCCGCTGTTCGGCCCCGCCGGCAGGTAGATCGCCCACAGGAAAAACGGCGCGCCAAGCGCAAACGCGATCGCCGGCAACGTGACGTAGGCGCGCGCGTCGCGCTTGGCGTAGCTGTCGGCGATCTTGCCGCCGGCCCACGTGCCGATCACGCCCGCGATCAGCACCATGAACGCGAACGCCACGCCCCGCTCTTGCAGGCCCATTTCGTGCGTGCGCGCGAGATAGGCGGGCAGGAAGTAGGAGTGGCCGTAGCCCAGGAAGCTCACCATGGTCGCGCCGAACACGGCGTACCAATAGGAAGGCTTGGAGGAGAGTTCCTTCAAGGCGTCGCGAAAGCTGATCTTGTGTGCGGGCGGCGGCGCAAGGCCCATTTTGCGCGGCTCTTTGAGCGTCAGATACGCAATAAGGCCCAACACCACGCCGGGAATGCCCACCAGGAAGAAGGCCGCGCGCCAGCCATAATTGGCGGCGATCACCGCGCCCAGCGCAAAGCCCGCGAACGTGCCGATCGGCACGCCCATCGAATAAAGCGCCAGCGCCGAGGCGCGCTTTTCAGGCTTTACATAGTCGGAGATCAGCGAGTGCGCAGGCGGCGTGCAGCCGGCCTCGCCGACACCCACGCCGAAGCGATAGAGCAGGATTTGCAAAAAGCTGGTCGCCGTGCCGCAGAGCGCGGTGAAGCCGCTCCATACCGCGACCGCGCCGGAAATGATCGCCACGCGGTTGCCCCGCTCAGCCACGCGCGCGATCGGGATGCCGAGCACGGTGTAGAACAGGGCGAACGCCAGCCCGCCGAGCAGGCCAAGCTGCGTGTCGGAAAGATTGAGCGCCTGTTTGATATCCTCGCCCAGGACGGCCACGATCTGGCGGTCCACGAAATTGAGCGTGTAGATGCCGAGCAGCAGATAGAGCGCGTAGCGGACATGGCCGTCC
>DAOMPU010000044.1:0-12529 GCA_035444925.1 Terricaulis sp.
GGCCGGCGAGGACGCCGGCGATCCAAGAAGGCGCACGCTTCCAGTCGGCGCCACCACCCCGCCCAATTTTTCCGCCCAGCCGGCCGCATCGGCTTTCACGCTCAAATCAAGCGGCGCGGGATTTAGCGTCGCCATCGCCATGGCGGCGGCTTTTTCCGCGCCATAGGCGGCGCGCCAGCGGGTGAACAGCCAGGCCGGCAGGTGCGTCCCTTCCGACAGGTCGCACAAGATGGCGTGGCCGCGCTCGGAAACGCGGCGCAGCACTGCGTTCATCAGCTTCGCAAACCCGCGCGCTTCGCGCATCTGGTTGGCGGTTTCCACTGTCTCGCCCACGGCCGCGTGCGCGGGCGTGCCCATCGCCAGCATCTGCGCCGCACCCATGCGCAGCAGCGCGCGTGCGTGCTGTGCGCTGTCGGGCAGGGGGTTTTGCAGAAACCGCGCCAGCACCGCGTCCAGCACGCCTTGCCAGCGCAGCGTCTCGGTCGCCAGCGCGCGGGCGAAGGCGCGGTCGCGGCCTTCCAGGGCGTTGAAGCTCGGCGTCAGCGCCAGCGCATCGTCCAGCGCGCGCCCGTTTTCAACGGCGACGAGCAGATCCATTGCGGCGCGGCGTGCGCTCACGGGCTGGCCTCGGCATCGTCGAACACATCGACGATGGCGCGGTTATAGCTGGAAAGGCGCACGCTGGCGCCGCCGGCGGAGATCGGCAGATTGATGCGCACAGGCGGCGCAAAGCGCGAGTCCGCCATCAGGCCGAACCACACTTCGCCGCGCGGCACGCGGCGGCGGCCGTTGTCGCCATCTTCAAAGCCGGCGACGGCGCGGTAGGCTAAGGTGCATTTCAACACCTCGCCCTGATAGCCGCCGCCTTCGAACGCGTCGAGAGAGCCCCCGCTCAGCTCCAGCACATAATGGAAGCGGCCGTCGAACGTGGGGTAGGCGCCTTCGCAGCGCCGGGTTTGGCCCACGTCGATCGCCATGGCCACCACGGATGACAGCGGGTCGCGCGAGACGCGCCGCTGTTCTTCGCTGGTGGGCGGCTGGCCCCAGGAGCTGAAGATCGGCTCGATCACGGCGTTCACCGCCCCGTCCGCGCCGGCGCGGAGCGCGATCGAGCGTTCCTTGCGGCTATAGCGGTGATCGAGATCGTATTGGCGCCAGCGCACTACGCCGTTTTCGATCACGCCGGCCGCATGCGCGTTGAGCCGCGTCGGTTCGAACCAATCGAGCAGCCCGCGCGAATTGAGCGCGGTGGTGATCTCGTATGTATCGGCCGAGACGTCCACGTCCACGGCGATATCGCCAATCCGCAGCAGGCCGAGCGCGCGCCCTTCGTAGCGCAGCGCGAAGCGATCCGCGGCCGCGGGGCCGGCGCAGGCGAGAAACGCGGCGAGAAACAAGAGGAAGCGCATGAGGCGCGTACCCTAGGGTGTTGCAAACGCCGGCGCACCCCGCGCGCGCAGAAAAAGGGGGAGCCGCGGGCGGCTCCCCCAAAAGCGTCCCATTGGCTGCGTTAGAGTGGGCGGACGTTGATAGCTTGGTTGGACAGCGGCAGCTCGACCAGCATGCCGACGCGCCCGGCCACCACGTCGTTAAAGCCGGCGGCGCGCGCCTCGGCCACTTGCACGTTGGCGGCGACTTGGTTTTCAGCGCCCGTCAGCACGACCATGCCGGCATTGGCGGCGCGCGCTTGCGCGGCGACTTCGGCGGCGGTCATGGCCGCGTTCGGGCGAAGGTGCGAGAGCGCCTGCGTTTGCGCGCCTTGCAGCACGACATCGGCGCTGGCGGCGGCCGGCGCGCCGACGACGCGCCCATCGCCGCCCACCACGATCGAGCGCCCGCGATAATCGAAACGGTAGCCGATGCGGCCGGCGAAGGCGTCTTCCTGGGTGGTGAAGGCCGAAACGGTCAGCCCGTCGCCTTCAAACACGATGACCGAGCGGCCAGGCTCAGGATTGGGGCCCCACGCTTGGAAACCGCGTGTGGCGCCATCGAGGCCGGCGGAGGCGTTCAGCCCTTCCACGAGGCGCTGCGTTTCGGCCGGGCCGTAAACCGCCATCAGCGCGTCGCCCGAGCGTACGCTTTCCCCGTAGAGGGCGCTGAGATCGGCGGTTTGCGGCAGATCAGCTTCGGTCAGCAGCACAGCTTCGAGTTCGCCAATCGGAATGCCGCGGCGCGTCAGCGCGTTGGCCGCGCCCGAGCCTGCATCGACCACGAACAGGCGGCCCGCCGCGATCACCGCCAGGCACGGCTTGTGCTCTGCGGGATCGGCGCTTTCAGAGCCGCCGCACACCACCGCGCGCAGCGCCGTGGAATCGAACAGATTGGTGTTGATCGTCGCTTGTTGCTCAGCATACGCCGCGTAGGCGCGCGCGATGGCTTCCTGGCCTTCCGGCGTCTGCGATCCGAGAATCCAGCCGCCCCAGAACAGCCCCGACAGCGTCACGAAGATCGCTGATGATTTGCCGATTGCGCTCATAGTATTCAGACCCCGTTCCATGCATGCGCGCGACGCGCCCATGCGCAAACCCCGTCTTGCATTGCTAACCGCACTCGCTGATTCTGGCCAAGTTGATTAACAAACAGTTCCACAGAAAAGCGTAGGCGTGCGTACGCTCCAGAGCGAGGCATCGAAAAAAGCCATGAATTCAAGCGTGCTGTGGAAAACAGAACAGTGGCGCCACGCTCTTGCAAAATGCAAAAGGTTAACGCGAAACAGGCGTGAAACGGTGGTTTTCCACAGAACATGAAGCGCGTTTTGGTCTTTGATTCGGGGGTGGGCGGGCTCTCCGTGTTCGACGCGCTGATTGTTTCGGGCGCGGCGCTTGAGCTTGATTATGTCGCCGACAATGCATGGCTGCCGTACGGGCTGAAATCGGACGCGGATTTGCGCGCGCGCGTGCCGGCGCTGCTGGCGGCGCTGGCTGAGCAATGGGCGCCGGATGCGATCGTCGTCGCCTGCAACACGGCGTCCACCATCGCGCTCGACGCTGTGCGTGCGGCGGTTTTCCAGCCGGTGATTGGCGTGGTGCCGCCGATCAAGCCGGCCGCGGCGCAAAGTCAGACCGGCGTGATCGGCCTCTTGGCCACGCCCGCCACGGTGCGGCGCGCCTACACCGATGATCTCATCGCGCAATTTGCGGCGGATAAAACCGTGCTGCGTTTCGGCTCGTCGGCTTTGGTGGCGGAAGCAGAACGGCGGCTACGCGGCGAAACGCCTGACGCCGCGTCGATCGCGGAAGCGATCGACGGCTTGTTCGGCGCGCCGGGCGGGCGCGAGATCGATGTGGTGGCGCTCGCGTGCACGCATTTTCCACTGCTCGCGCGGGACTTGGCCGCCGCCGCGCCGCGCGCGTGCGTTTGGCTCGATAGCGGAGCCGCGATCGCGCGGCGTGTATCGCATGTCTTGTCCGCTGCGCCCGGCGCTGCGCGCGCGCGGCGCGCGGGTTTCACCGATGCGGAAACGGCGCGTGCGCTGTGGCCTGCGTTTACAGCGCGCGGATTTTCCACGCCCGCGCAGATCGGCGTATCGCCGCTTTTCATCGCTGCGCCGCTTGAACAGCGCTTCTTCGCATGATCAGCGTTGCGTTTTAGGTACACGCGCGCATGTGCATCATTCGTTCGCGTGCGTTGTGTTGCGCGCCGCGCGCAAGCCGCTATCGATTTTGTCACGATAAGAAAAAATAGCGAAGGGGAGGCGGGATGTCGGCGTTCGGTTCAACACCGCAGGGTTTGTTCTCGCTCATTTTAAATCTTGCAGGCGTGCTGATGCGTGATCAGCCGCTCAAAGTGCCGCGTTATCAGCGCCCATACACGTGGGGCGATCGCGAAGTGCGCCAGCTGATCCAGGATTTGCGCAGCGCCTATGATCGCAAAGCGCCGTTCTATTTCATCGGCACCATCGTGCTGGTGAAAAACAAAGGCCGGTTGGAAATTTCCGATGGCCAGCAGCGCCTCTCCACGCTCACCATGCTGCTCGCATACGTGCGCGATCGCTTGCCGGGGCGCGCCAAGGCGTTTCAGAGCTTGATTATGAACGGCGATAAGCCGCGCCTGATGATGCGCGAGAACGACGCCAATTTTTTCCTCGGCTTCGTGCAGGAGCCGGGCAAAATGGCGGAGCTGGCGGCGCAAACGGAGTTCGGCTCCGATTCCAAGGAAGCGATCGCAGCCGCGGCGCAAACGGTCGCCGATTATTTCAGCGAAATGGACGATCGCGAACTCGACGCCTTCATTTCGTACGTGCTGCGCTGCTGCACGCTCAATGTGGTCGATGCGGATGAACGCGGCTGCGCGCAGGCGGTGTTCAGCGCGCTCAACATGCGGGGTTCGCCTTTGTCCGGCGCCGACATCATCAAGAGCGATCTGATCGAAAACGCCAATCTCCCCGATGCCGATGCGGACACCGCCGCCCGCAAGTGGGAGCAGACCGAGGAGATGTTCCAGCGCGAGGATTTCGCAGCGCTGCTTGAAATGATGCCGTTCCTGCTGACGGGCGAGCGGCTGCTCTCGCCGGGCGATCTCGCCGCTTTCCGCGCCGCTGTGGACCGCGCGGGCGGGGTGCATAAATTCCTGTTCGAGCATCTGCCGCGCTACGCGCAGGTGCTGCGCTCTATCTTCGCCTGCAACGTGGACGTTGGCCCGGCAAGCGAGGAGGTGAACCGGCGCATTCAACTGATGAAGCAAGTCGAGAAATGGAATTGGGCGCCGGCGGCCATCGCCTTCTTGCTCAACCATTCAGGCCAGCATGAGCGCGCGCGCCGTTTTTTTCGCGCACTCGATTGCTTCAGCTTCGCTTGTGAGTTTTCGGTGATCGACACCCGCAGCCAAGAAGGGCGCTACCGGCGCGCCATGCTTGGCGTGGCCGATGATAAGAAGCTCTACGGCGAGCGCGGCGCCCTGGAGCTGACAAAGCGCGAGTATGACCTGCTCGTCGCGCATATGAACCATATGCGCCGGCGCGATCGCCAGCGGCGTTTGTTGCTGATCCGCATCGAGGCGGCGCTGAAAAGCGGCCACCTGATCGACATGACCGACGACGCCAGTGTCGAGCACATCCTGCCAAAAGGCGGGGGGCCGGCTTGGAACACCCTGTTTCCCGATCCCCAGCGCCGGCTGAAGGTCGCCAATATGATCGGCAATCTCACGCTGATCACGCACGAGCAGCAAAAACTTGCAGACAATCGCTCCTACGCCGACAAGCGGAAGGTTTTTTTCGAAACCCCCGGCGCGCCGCTCCATATGCTCACCGAGAATATTAGCCCGGTTCCTGAATGGACCGAACAAGTGATCGAAAAGCGCACCTATTTCCTCATCCAAGAGCTGTTCAACGATTGGGGGCTCTATCAGTGGTGATTAACCGCTCGCTAACGAAATCGCCCCAGCCTTAACGCGCTATTCATAAGTGGGGCGAGAGCGCGCGCATGTCTTTGCTGTATTCCGTGGTGTTTGCCAGCCGCTGCCGGTCGAACCACCATCGCCTCGCGGTCGATGCGCTGCGCCATCTGCAGGGCGGCGCGGCGGAAGATTGGCGCAATCTGCTGCTGCACTACCACGATGAGTATCTGAAAGGCGCCAAGGCGCCGGACGATACGTTCAAGGATTTCAAGAACCACGTGCTGCACGTGCGCGACAACGATTGGGGTGGCGCGATCGAGGCGTGCGAGGAATGGTATCGGCGCACGGTGCGCGCGCTGGCGGCCAAGGATTGGCGCCAGGCCGCGTGGTCGGCCGGGGTGCTGTCGCACTATTACGTCGATCCGATCCAGCCGTTTCACACGCACCAGACGGAAGAGGAGGGCGTCCTCCACCGCGCGGTGGAATGGAGCTTCTCCAAATCCTATGGCGCGTTCCAGAAAATCATCGAGGCGCGCGGCGGCTATCCGGATGTGCCGGTCCCCGCTGGCGAGCGTTGGCTCGCGGAGATGGTGCGCGCCGGCGCCCAGGCTTCCACCAAGCATTACGAGCTGATCATAGATCATTACAATCTTGAGCTTGGCGTGAAGAACCCTCCCGCGGGTTTGGATGACGATATCCGCGAAGCGATCGCCGGGCTTGTCGGCCATGCGGCGGTGGGCTTTTCGCGCATCCTCGATCGCGCGTTCGAAGAAGCCGCGGTGAAGCCGCCGAAGATCGGCGGCGCGCTGCAAGCTTTCTTCCTTGCGCTTGAAACGCCGATCCAAGCGGTGCTGAAAACCATGGATGACGCCGCCTCGCGCAAAGAGGTGGAGGCGCAATTCCTTGAATATCAGCGCACGGGCAAAGTCCGCGCCACTTTGGGCGATGACGATAAGGTGGTGCGCGCGCTCTATGCGGCCGAGGTGCTGCAAACGCCGCTCTCATCGCTCGATGCGCAATGGCCGCGCGAGATCGGCACGAAAAATCTCGGCACGCCAAAGCCGGCGCCTAAACCGAAACCGGCGCCTAAGCCCGCGCCGAAGGCCGCCGCGCCGGTGGAACCTGCGCCAAAGCCGGCCAAGCCGGAAAAGGCCAAGCCGATCGCGCTGGTGCGCTCCGAGCCGGAGCCCGCGCCGGAGCCTGTGGCGGCCGCTGCGGAGCCCCAGGCCGAGAAAGAAAAGGCCGAGAAAGAAAACAAGCCGTCGCGCGAGCTGCCGCGTGAGCTGCCGATGGGCGCGCCGCGCGCGAAGGATGAAAAGAATTTGCCGCGCTTCACGCTTGATGGCCGCGCGCCGGTGGAGAAGGCGCCGTCGATCGGGCCGAAAACCGCGCGCCGGCTCGAAGCCGTCGGCGTGCGCACCATCGCCGATCTGCTTGCGGCCTCACCGGATGAGAAGCAGGCGCAGATCAATGTGCGCCACATCTCGGCGCAAGTGATCCGCGATTGGCAATCGCAGGCTTTGCTGGCCTGCACCGTGCCCGGCATGCGCTCGCGCGAGGCGCAGGCGCTGGTGGCGTGCGGGGTGCGCAATGCGGCGGAGCTGAAAGCGCGCGACGCGGCGGAGCTCTGCGAAGCGATCGCCGAATGGGGCCTCTCTGACGAGGGCCAGCGCGCCTGGGGCACGGCGCCCGCGCCGACGCCGGATGATATCGCCACCTGGATCGCCCGCGCCGAACGCGCGGCGTCGAAAGAAAGCGAAGCCGCTTAGATCCCCAGCGCCGTCAGCACGATCGCGGCGATCAGCACGGGCGCGATAAACGCCGTGAGGCCCGAGGCGACGATGCGCGCCGTCTTGATCACGCGGCGACCCTGGATCGGCTTGTCCTCGCGCGGCGCCAGCGCGAACTTGCAGAGGAATGCGAACACGCCGGCGATCACCGCTACGCTGGCGCCTGCGATCGCGCCCGCCATGAGCGCGGCGATCGCCGCAAAGAACGCGAGCAGCCCGAGCAGCCCATGCCCGCGGTTCATCACCGCTTTGACGATGCGCTCTGCGCGCCCGCCGTCAAACGTGGTGTAGGAGACGGGTGAGAACACGAACGAAAAAAGCGCGATCCAGCCGATGCCCATGCCGGCCAGAACGAACGTGAGTACTTGAGCAATTTCAGTCATGGCCGCGCGCTTAGCATGAGTCGGCGCAGCCCCGGCGTGCCGCCGGCGCAACGATCAATCCCTCAGCTTGCCCATAATCACGCTGTCGCGCACGCCGATGTGAGTTTTCCAATTGCCGCGTAGCAGGCCCTCGCGCGAGAAGCCGGCGCGCAGGAAGAGCGAGATGGAATTGGTGTTGTCAGGGTCGATGTCGGCCATGATGCGGTGCAGGCCCATCGCGCTGAACCCGTGCGCCAGCACCAGTTCCAGCGCTTTTGACGCAAGCCCGCGCCCGGTGGCGTCCGGGCGCATGATGATGCCGATCTCGCCCACGCCTTCGCGCAGCTCAAACAGCGCCACCCGGCCCAGCGCCTCGCCGCCGCTTTCCGTCACGGCCCAGCCTTTGGTGGTGGGGCGCGCAAGCGTTTCGGCGATGTAGGCGCGTGTCTGCGCCACGTCCTTGTGCGCAGGGCTTGACCAATAGACGTGGGTTTCTTCATCGCCGTGCGCGGCGAACAAAGCGTCCGCATCGCTCACCTCAAGCGGGCGCAGCACGATGCCGGGGGCTGAAAGCGTCGGCGTGCTCACTGCGCCGCTTCCGCTTTGGCGCGTTCGCTGGCGCGCACTTTCACGCTTTCGCTGCGCAGCTGGCCGCAGGCGGCCAGGATGTCGCGCCCGCGCGGGGTGCGGATCGGGGAGGAATAGCCGGCGCGGTTCAGCACTTCGGCGAATTTCTCGATCGTCTCCCAATCCGAGCATTCGTACGGGCTGCCCGGCCAGGGATTGAACGGAATGAGGTTGATCTTCGCCGGCACGCCGGCCAGCAGCTTCACCAGCGCGCGCGCTTCGGCCAGCGTATCGTTCACGCCTTTCAGCATCACGTATTCGAACGTCACCCGCTTGGCGTTGCCGAGGCTCGGATAGGTGCGGATCGCGGCGAAGAGTTCTTCGAGATTGTACTTCTTGTTCAGCGGCACGAGCTGATTGCGCAGCTCGTCATTGGTCGCGTGCAGGCTGATCGCCAGCATCGCGCCCGTGCGCTCGCCCAATTCCTTGATCTTCGGCGTTACGCCCGCGGTGCTCACCGTGATGCGCCGGCGTCCGATCGAGATGCCGTCGCCATCGGAGATCGTGTCGATCGCTTCAGCGACGTTATCGAGATTGTAGAGCGGCTCGCCCATGCCCATGAACACGATGTTGGTGAGCTGGCGCTCGCCATCATTCAGCGGCCGCTCGACCGTCGGCCATTCGGTGAGCGCATCGCGCGCGATCATCACTTGGGCGACGATCTCCTGCGCGGTCAGATTGCGCACCAGCTTTTGCGTGCCGGTGTGGCAGAAGGTGCAATTCAGCGTGCAGCCGACTTGGGAGGAAACGCAGAGCGCCCCGGCGCGGCCCACATCGGGAATGAACACCGCTTCGCCTTCGATGCCCGGGCCAAAGCGGATCAGGAATTTGCGCGTGCCGTCTTTGCTGATCTGCTGGGTGACGATCTCGGGCCGATCGAGCGAATAATGCTCGGCCAAGCTTGCGCGCAGCTCCTTGGCCACGTTGGTCATGGCTGAAAAGTCAGTGACGCCGTAATGGTAAATCCAGCGCCACAGCTGCTCGGCGCGCATCTTCGCCTTCTTCGGCTCCACGCCGATGGCGATCAGCTTCTCGGCCAGGCCAGGCTTGGAAAGCCCGGCGAGCGAGGGTTTGGAGGCAAGGGCGGCAGCCATGGGCGGGTTATGGGGTTGGCCGCATGCCTCGGCAAGCGGGCCCGATGTGTTTTCTCCTATTCAGCCCGTTCCGGAGCCGGCGGTTCGCGCTTCACCCGCAATTCGCGCAGCGTGATCACCAAGGTGGAGCCGATCACGATCAGTGCGCCGGCCATGGTGACGAGGTTCGGAACCTCCTGAAACAGCAGCAAGCCGAACAGGATGGCGAACACCAGGCGCGTATAATCGATCGGCGCCATGGCCGCCGCGTCGCCCAGCGCCATGCCCTTGATGTAGCAGGCCTGGGTAATCACCCCCAGCACGCCCATCGCCCCCAGCAGCAGCAGGTCGAGCGGCGCCGGCCAGCGCCATTCGATCAGCGCCATCGGCGTGGAGAGAATGAAGCCCAAGATCGCGGCCCACACCATCAGCACGGTGATCGAGTGGTCGCGCGTCAGCACTTTCACGCCCGTGACGGTGGTGGCGAACAAAGCGGCCGAGGCGAGCGCCGCCGCCGCGGGCCAGCCCACCGCGTTCATGATCGAAGGCTGCAGCATCACCAAGACGCCGATGAAGCCCACAATGGTCGCGCCCATGCGCCAGGCGCCGATCTTTTCGTGCAGCACGAAAATCGCCAGCGGCACGATCCAAAGCGTGCGCGTGAAGGAAAGCGCGTTGGCCTCCGCCAGCGGCATTTCCTGATACGCCCAGAACGCCAGGATCATGCCCAGCGTGCCTGCCAACGAGCGATAAAGCACGATGCCTGGGCGCGTCGTGGTCAGCGCGCCGCGCGGATCGCGTACGATCAGCGGCAGCAATACGATGAGCCCGGCGGCGTTGCGGTAAAACGTCTGCACGGCGGCCGAGTAATTCTCGCCGAGGAGCTTCACCAGCGACGTCATCAAGGTGAACGTCACCGCCGAGGCGAGCATCCACAGCGCCCCGCGCACATTGCCGGAAAGGCCCGCATAGCTCGCCCTGAGATCGACCATGCGCCTCTATGGCGCCGCGCGCTTTAGCCCGCCAGCCGCTCTTCGATCTCGGGCAGGGTATTTTTTCCGAAATAAAGCTCGCCGTCGATAAAGAAACTGGGTGAGCCGAAGGCGCCGCGTTTGGCGGAAACTTCGGTGGCGGCCACGAGCGCGGCTTTCACTTCCGGCGCCTGCGCGCGGGCGGCGAGGGCGGCGCCATCCAGGCCCGCTTCATTGAGCGCCGCAACTGCAACCTCCGGATCGTCCATCTTGCGCGGCTCCTCCCACATGAAGCGGAACGCAGCGTCCGCGAACGCGGGCAGCGCGCCGTCCAGCTTGGCCGCCGTCGCCATGCGCATCAGCAGCAGCGTGTTCACCGGGAAGTGCGGGTTCATCTGAAATTGCGTGAGCTTGTGTTTGGCCAGGAAGCGGCGCAGCTCCAGCATCTCGTATTGCAATTTGTTCGGCACCCCGGAGAAGGCCAGCATCGGCGCCTGATTGCCGGTGAGCTTGAAGAGCCCGCCCAGAAGGATCGGCGTATAGCTGAATTTAACCCCGGTGCGCGCCTCGATCTTCGGGATCAGCTTGTGCGCGCACCAAGCGTTGGGGCTGCCGAAATCGAACAGAAACTCAGCTTCAGCCATCACCATCTCTCCCCATAGGGCCGCAAATCCATTTCGAACGTCCAGGCGTCGCGGCTTTGTTGATGCAGCATCCAATAGGTTTCCGCGATCGAAGCGGGGTTCATCAGCACGTCCGCGGGCAGAGTTTGCGCCGCCTCCTCGCCGCGCGCGGCGGCGATCCGCTCGCGCACGAAATCGGTATCGACGCCCGCATCGATGATGAGGTGCGCGACATGGATGTTCTTCGGCCCCAGCTCGCGCGCCATGGATTGCGCCACCGCGCGCAGGCCCGCCTTGGCGCTGGCGAACGCCGCGTAGCCCGCGCCGCCTCGCACGCTCGCCGTCGCGCCCGTAAAGAAGATCGAGCCGCGCCCATGCTTCAGCATGATGCGCGCGGCCTCCCGCCCCGTGAGAAAGCCCGCCTTGCAAGCCATTTCCCACACTTTGAAAAACACGCGCTCGGTCGTGTCGAGGATCGGGAAGTTCACGTTCGCGCCGGGATTGGCGATCACCACTTCGAGCGGCGCGATCGCGTCGGCTTCGTTGAGGAACGCTGAGATGTCGTCTTCCTTGCGCGCATCGAGCGCGCGGCCTTCGCAGCGCCCGCCCGCTGCGGCGATCTCGGCTTTCAAGGGCTCCAGCTTTTCGGCCGTGCGCCGCCCGGCCACGACGATGTAGCCTTCAGCCGCGAATTTCTTGGCGATGGCGGCGCCGATGAAATCGCCCGCGCCGATCACGGCGCAGGTGGCGTTGCGGCTTGCTGCGGGCATTTTCCGCCTCCATCAGTCTTGAAAAGAAACCAACTAAGTCTTGAAAAGGAACGGAGTCAATGGCAAAGTGCGCGCATGCGCTGGGCCGATCTTGACCGCGAAAATTGCTCGCTCTCGCGCGCGCTCGCCGTGGTGGGCGATCGCTGGACGCTGCTTGTGCTGCGCGAGGCGTTTTTGCGCGTGCGCCGGTTCGAGGATTTTCAGGCGCGCCTCGGCATCGCCCGCCGCGTGCTGGCCGCGCGGCTAAAGCATCTGGTGGAGGAGGGCGTGCTGCGCAAAGAGGAATATCAGCAGCGCCCGGTGCGCCACGAATATCGCCTCACGGAAAAAGGCCTTGGGCTTTATCACGCGCTGATCGCGCTGGTGCATTGGGGCGATGAACATTACGCGGGGCGCCGCGGGCCGCCTGTGCTGCATCGGCATCTCGGCTGCGGCCACGATTTTCGCGTGGTCGCGTCCTGCTCAGAGTGCGGCGAGGAAGTATTTGCGCGCGAAGTCGCGCCGCACCCGGGGCCCGGCGCTAGGAAGCAGGGCTAGCGCCTTTGCCTTGCAGCAGAGGCGAAACGCGCATACATTAAACGGAGAAGTTGCCGGGGCCGCCCATGGTTACGCTGACGATCCTCACCGCCCTGTTTTTCCTGCCCGCGATTATTGCGATCGCGCGCGGCCATAACGCGTTGGCGATCTTCCTGCTCAACTTCTTCTTCGGGTGGACGATGATCGGCTGGTTCTGGGCGCTGATTTGGGCGGTCACCGATAAGCCGCGCGTGGAATACGTGCAGCTGCCCGCCGCGCGCTAGCCTTTCGGCTTCTGATTCATCTCCAATTTCGGCCCGCCCGGCATGATCGGGCGCGCGGGATAGCCGCCGTGCGCGAGCAGGCGATCATACATCACCAGCGCGCCGGCCACGCCGACATTGACGCAAAACTTGGTCGGGATTTTCACCACGTGCTTGCAGCGCGCCAGCAGCGCCGGCGA
>DAOMPU010000045.1:0-12515 GCA_035444925.1 Terricaulis sp.
TACGCCGCAACGCCCGCCGCGATGTCGCGCACGGCGATGACGGCGTGGTCAAAGCCAGTAATCAATCAATCGCACCCATCGCGCCGGCCGGCGAAGATCACGTCCTCGACGCCCTCGCTCAGCACGGCGATGCGCAAGCTCTCTTCGCCCGCATCGATGAACACGCGCCCGCCTTCGAGCGAGCCTTCCTCGCCTTCGGCCACTTTCCAGCAGATCGGCTCTTCCTGCCAATGCGAGCACATGACGTGATGGCCATCGCGCGGTTCAAGCGTGTAGCGCGCGGTGCGGTTGGGCGTCTGGTCGCCGCTATATTCGATGAGATGGCCTTCCAGCACGCCGGGGAGAGCGCGATCGGGCAGCCAGCGCATCGTGACAGTCAGTTCACTCTCGCGATCGATCCAGCAGCCGGCCACGCGCGCGGGCGGAGCCGCAGGCGGCGCGGCCGTCGCGCAGGCGGCGAGCATCAGGAGGGCGAGCGCGCTTCTCATCCTGTCGGCAAATCTCCGCTCGCTTCCAATTCCACCGGTCCCGTCATCAGAACCCGGTCATCGCCGGCGCGCCACTCAATCTGAAGTGATCCGCCGTCCACCAGCACCTCGACCTTGCGCCCGGTGCGCCCCTGGCGATGGGCCGCCACCACCGCCGCGCAAGCGCCGGTGCCGCAAGCTTTGGTCAATCCCGCCCCGCGCTCCCACACGCGCAGGCGCATCTGCTCCAGCGAGCGCACCTCGGCGAAGCCCACATTCACCCGCTCGGGAAACATCGGATCGTGCTCGATCTTCGGCCCCAGCGCCTCGACCGGCGCGGCGCGCACGTCGTTCACAAAGAACACCACGTGTGGGTTGCCCATGTTCACCGCGCCTGGCCCTTCAAAGCCGCCAGCCTCAAACTTCATGCGATCGGTGTCCATCGGCCGCGCCAGCGGGATTTCCTCCCAGCGCAGCAGCGGAGAGCCCATATCGACGGTGATTACCTTATCGCTGACGCGCTCGGCATAGAGCAGGCCCGCGCCCGTCTCGATCCGCCGCGAAGCCGCGCCGCCTTCCTCCATCAGCAGCCAAGCCACGCAGCGCGTGGCGTTGCCGCAGGCCTCCACCACGCCGCCGTCATGGTTCCAGATGCGCATGAACGCATCGCCCCGGATGGAGCGCTCCACCGCGATCACCTGATCGGCGCCGATCCCGGTTTCGCGGTCGGCGATGGCGCGCGCCTGCGCCTCAGACAGCGGCAGCGCCCCGCGCGAGCGGGCGTCGATGATGACGAAGTCGTTGCCGCAGCCGTTCATCTTGAAATAGCGCATCGCCTCAATCTAGGCCGCTTCGCCGTCCGGCGCACCCCTCCCTTGCGCCCCGCTGCGCCCCGGCGATGAAGCGCCCTTCACTTTCGCGCCCCGCTCTGCAAGGTAGGCTCCCTTATTCACGGGGGGGGGAGAAGGGCATGCGCCAGATCATCGCCGCCGCTTTTGGCGCGTTTTTCGTCACCGCCTGCGCCTCCGCGCCGCCCGCACCGGAAACCCAAAGCATGCGTGAAGACCCCTACCTCTGGCTCGAAGAGATCGAAGGCGAACGCGCGCTCGCCTGGGTGCGCGAGCAGAACGCCCGCTCGCTCGCGGTGCTGGAAGCGGACCCGCGCTTTGCGCAATTGCATACAGACGCGCTCGCCATCGCCAACAACCGCGACCGCCTGCCGCTCGGCGGCGTCGAAGGCGGGTACTATTACAATTTCTGGCAGGACGAGACGCATGTGCGCGGCATCTGGCGCCGGGCGAGCATCACGTCTTTCACCAGCGGCGCGCCGCAATGGCAGACCATGCTTGATGTCGATGCGCTGGCCGCCGCTGAGAGCGCCAATTGGGTGTTCAAGGGCGCCGATTGTTTTCAAAACCGCTGCATGATCGCGCTGTCCGATGGCGGGCGCGACGCGGTGGAATGGCGCGAGTTTGATCTGAGCATGCGCACTTTCGTCGCCGGCGGCTTCGTTGTGCCTACCGCGAAATCGTCGGTCGCCTGGCAGGACGCCGACACGCTGCTTGTCGCCACCGATTGGGGCGAAGGCTCCATGACCGAGAGCGGCTACGCTTACATCGTCAAACGCTGGGCGCGCGGGACGCCGCTCAGCGAAGCCGTTGAAGTGATGCGCGGCCAGCCCAGCGACGTCGCGGTGTTCGTCACCGTGCTGGAAGATACGGACGGCTCGCGCCTGCCGATGGCGATTGAAGCCGAGACCTTCTTTGAAACCACCTCTTGGCGCCTCGACGGCGCAAATCCGCAGCGCATCAGCCTGCCGGCGAAAGCCACCGTGCAGGGCCTCTTCCGCGGCAATCTCGTGTTCACGCTGGAAGAAGCCTGGAACGGCCTGCCGCAAGGGGCGCTCGCGGCCTATCCGCTGAGCGAAACCGCAGCGCCCGCGCCGCGCGCGCAATCGCTGTTCGCGCCCGGCCCGCGCCAATCGATCGAGGGCGTCGCGATCACGCGCGACGCGGTGCTGATCGCCGGCTTTGAAAACGTGCGCGGGCGCCTGCTGCGCGTGACCCTGGAAAACGGCGCCTGGCGGCAAAGCGCGCTTGATCTGCCGACGACCGGCTCGATCGGCTTCGCCGGAACCTCGCCCACGGAAAGCGCAGCCTTCGCCACCTATGAGGATTTCACCACGCCCACGACGCTCTACGCGCTCGAAGGCGCCGCCACGGCCGCGCGCGCGATCCGCTCGCTGGCGCCGTTGTTCGACGCCTCGCGTTACGTGACCGAGCAATTCGAGGCCGTCAGCGCCGATGGCGCGCGCGTGCCATACTTCGTGATCCACGCGCGCGACATGCCGCTGAACGGCGAGAACCCGACGCTGCTCTACGCCTATGGCGGCTTTCAGGTGTCGATGACGCCAGGATATAGCGCCAATGCGGGCCGGCTTTGGCTCGATCGCGGCGGCGTCTATGTGATGGCGAACATCCGCGGGGGCGGCGAGTTCGGCCCCGCCTGGCACCAGGCGGGCCTGAAGACCAACCGCCAAGTGATCTACGACGATTTCTACGCGGTGCAGCGCGATCTGGTGGAGCGCCGCATCACCAGCCCGCGCCGGCTCGGCATCCAGGGCGGCTCCAATGGGGGCCTGCTGATGGGGGTGATGCTCAATCAGCATCCCGAGATGATCAACGCCGCCATCGTGCAGGTGCCGCTGCTGGACATGCTGCGCTACGATCAGCTGCTCGCCGGCGCCTCGTGGGTGGATGAATATGGCTCGCCCTCCGTGCCGGAGGAGCGCGCGTTTCTTGAAACCATTTCGCCCTACCAGAACCTCCGCGCCCGCGAAGATTTCCCGCTCCCGTTCGTGCTGACCTCGACAAAAGACGACCGCGTCCATCCGGGCCATGCCCGCAAATACGTGGCGCGCATGATCGAGCTTGGCATGCCCGTGCTCTATTATGAGAATATCGATGGCGGCCACTCGGCCGCGGCGAACCTCAATGAAGCCGCGCGCCGCCGGGCGCTCGAATACACCTATCTGCTGCAACAACTTGCCGACTAAACTCAGCGCGGGGAGAAGCCAGCCATGAACATCTTGCGCGCCGCGATCGGCATCCTGGGCCTTGCGCTGCTCGGCCTCATTATCTGGGCCGCAACGGGCATGCAGGAACTGCACGGCGGCTTTCTGGATCAGGCCAAAGTGCTGGCGACGCTGCCTTGGGGCGTGGCCACCTTGGCCGATCTCATCGTCGGCTTCGTGCTGTTCGCCGTGCTGGTGTTTTTGACTGAGCGCTCATGGGTGGTGGCGGCGCTTTGGGCCGCGCCTATTCTTTTGCTGGGCAATGTGTGGGCCGCGATCTGGTTCGTGATCCGCCTGCCGCATCTGGCCAAGCAGCTCTCTAAGCCCGATTGGCCGACGTCTTAAACAGCTCACGCAGCACATCGGCCAGCATCCGCGCCTCTTCCTCGCGCTGGCCGCCTTCGCGCCAGGCCACGCCGATCGAGCGCCCCACCACCGGCTCCGCGAACGGCCGCATCGCCACGTGCGCGCCCGCCGCAGCGCCGCCTTCGGCCGCGATCTTCGGCAGCAGCGTCACGCCCATGCCGCCGGCCACCATCTGCACTAAAGTCGCCAAGCTCGTTGCGCCGACATCCGCCGTGCGCTTGCCCGGCGCGGTGCGGCACACGCTCAGCGCATGTTCGCGCAGGCAATGGCCATCCTCCAGCAACAGCACGTCTTCATCCTTGAGATGTGCGGGCTCTAAATCGTTGCGCGCCGCCAGCGGGTGATCTTCTGGGCAGAGCAGCAGGAATTCATCCTCCGCCACCGGCGCGGTGGCGATGCCGTGCGCGCTGTAGGGCAGCGCAATCACCGCCGCATCGAGCGTACGCGCACGCAAGCCTTCCGCGAGCCGCGCGGTCAAATCCTCACGCAGCTGCAAGCGCAGGCGCGGGTGCGCCTGCTTCAGCACCGGCAACACGCGCGGCAGCAGAAACGGCGCAATGGTCGGGATCGCGCCCAGCCGGAACGTGCCGCTGAACGGCTTTCCCGCCGCCTGCACCGCGCGCACCAATTCCTCAACCTCACGCAGCGTGCGCGCCGCGCGCTCGGCCGCTTCCGCGCCGGCCGGCGTCAGCACCGCGCCGTTGCGCCCGCGCTCCACCAGCACCGCGCCGAGGGCGGCCTCCAATTCCTTGATCCCAGCCGAGAGCGTAGGCTGCGTCACGCCCACCGCTTCGGCGGCGGCGACAAAACTACCCTCGCTCTGAATCGCGGTCAGAAATTGCAATTGCCGCAAGGTCGGCAGCGATGAAGCGGGGACTTCCATAGGGGCTCTCTATCGATACCCCGGGATATATCGAGCCTATTAATGGGGATGCAAGCTTTTAAGCTGCTGCCCGCGCTGCGCCCAATTGCGCCACGCGCATCGGCACGCGAACGGTGAAGGTGGAGCCCGCGCCAAGCTGGCTGGTCGCGGTCACATCGCCGCCCATCGTGTTGGCCATGCGCTTGGCGACGGAAAGGCCGAGGCCCAAGCCGCCCTTGGCCCGCGTGCGCGCCCCCTCAAGCTGCGTGAACGGCGAGAACACGCGCGGCAAATCCTCCGTGGCGATGCCCGCCCCGGTGTCCGACACGGAAATCGAGAGCCATTCCTGGCCCCCGCTCAAATCCCGCTCCGCGGTGACAGCCACCAGGCCGTTTTGCGTGTACTTCACGGCGTTCGAAAGCAGCGCGCCGACGCATACGCTTAGCTTCTGCGCATCGTTGTGGGCAAATTCCGCGTCAGCGGCCACGCGCAGCGCAACCCGGTTGGCGCCGGCGCGCGCTTCCTCTTGCACCAAGCCGAGCGCCTCATCGAGCAGCTTGCGCACGTCGAAATCCCGCGGCGCGAGCCCATCGGCGCCCGCATCCACGCTGGACATATTCAGGATCTGATCGATCAGGCCGAGCAGGTGGCGCGCCGAAGCCGTGATGCGCCCCGCATCGTCGGCCAATTCCGTGCGCCCCTCGGCCTGCATGTCTTCGCCGATGATTTCCGCGTAGCCGATGACGGCGTTCAGCGGCGTGCGCAATTCGTGCGTCATCACCGCAAGGAATTCTGATTTCGCGCGGCTGGCCTCTTCGGCCTCGGCGCGCTTGGCCTCCGCTTCGAGCTGGCGCTCCTTGGCGGCCTTATGCGCGGCCCTCCAGCCTGCCACCATCTTGCCGTTAGTGAGCGCCGAGCGGCCGATATAGGCAAGGAAACCCGCCACCCCGCAGGCGACGCCGATCGCCTCCTGCAGCGGGTCAGCCTGCGGCGCCCCGCTTGGAATGAACGGAATGGCCAGCAGCGCCACCGTCGCGGGGGCCGCTGAAATCAGCATGAAACGCGGCGCCTGGAAGAAAAACAGCATGACGGAAACGAGCGAACTCGCCGCCATCAGCACCCCCAGCACGCGCCCCGGCCCCGCGCCCATCGCCGCCAGCAGGATTGGCATGGCGGCGAAGATCACGATCGAAAAAACGCAGCCCCAAACGAACATCACCCCGCCAAGGCGGCGTTGGCTCTGCCCGCGCGCTTCCAGGTACGAATGGCCCAGCATGGCGTCGAAGCCCATGGACAGCGCCAGGGCTAAGAACCAGCCGAAGCCGATCTGAAAGGAATCGAGCACAAAGGACGCGCCAAGCGCGAACAAAGCGCCGATCGCCAGGCGCCAGCGCAGGCTCCGCACCCGCCCCTGCGCCGCCGCAAACATCGAGGAATCGTGAAAATTCAACACTGCTGCACCCGCTCGATTCGAATTTAGACAACCGAGATTGCGTTTGGATTAACCGCTTTCTAAACGGCGCGGCTTTTGCTTAACCCGCGTTAGGATTTGAGGGCCTGATGAGCGATTTCGACGCGGTGGTTGTGGGCGCGGGCGTGGTGGGCCTCGCATGCGGCTACGCGCTGGCGCGCCAGGGGCTTTCCGTGGCCGTGCTTGAGAAGGAGCCGCTGATCGGGTCGGGCGTCTCTTCGCGCAATTCCGAAGTGATCCATGCCGGGCTCTATTATCACACCGGCTCACTGAAAGCGCGCCTCTGCATCGAAGGCCGCCGCGCGCTTTATGCCTTCGCCGAGGCGCACAACGTGGCGTTCGATCGCTGCGGCAAGCTGGTGGTCGCCACCGACGACAGGGAGATCGCCCCGATCGAAGCCATCGCCAAGCAGGCCGAGATCAACGGCGTGGAGCATGTGCGCGCCATCAGCGGCGCCGAGGCGCGCGCGCTCGAGCCGCAATTGCGCGCCGTCGCCGCGCTCGACGTGCCGGTAAGCGGCGTGGTGGATTCGCACGGCTATATGTTCGCGCTGCAGGGCGAGATCGAAGCCCATGGCGGCGCCGTGGTGCTGAACGCGCCCTTCGCCGGCGCCAGCGCACACGCGGAGGGCTTCGAGGTGCGCCTCGCCGATGCGGACGCCACCCGCTTCACCACGCGCAAGCTGGTGATCTCCGCCGGGCTCGGCGCGCAAAAATGCGCGGCGCTGATCGAGCCCTATCCGGCCAGCCGCATCCCGGCGCTGCATCTGGCCAAGGGCAATTATTTCGCGCTTACCGGCCTTAAAGCGCCGTTCGCGAAGCTTGTGTATCCGCCGCCGATCCCCGGCGCGCTTGGCACGCATTATCGGCGCGATCTTGGCGGCGCGGCGCGCTTCGGCCCCGATCTCGAATGGATTGAACACGAAGAATATGGCGTCGATCCCGCGCGCGCGGAAAGCTTCTACGACGCCGTGCGTAAATTCTGGCCCAGCCTGCCTGACGGCGCGCTCGTACCCGATTACGCGGGCATCCGCCCAAAAATCCACGGCCCCAATACCAAGCAACCTGATTTCATGATCGACGATCCCGCCGCGCATGGGATCGAAGGCCTGATCTGCTTGTTCGGCATCGAAAGCCCCGGCCTCACATCTTCGCTCGCCATCGGCGATGAAGTGGTGAAGCGGCTTTCATAGTAGCGGCGCGCGACAAGCATCTCGTCATTCCAGGGCTTCGCGTAGCGAAGAGCCCGGAACCTAGGGGAGGACAGAGCAATGTGCTTTGCCCCTGGGTTCCGGGCTCAATGCTGCGCATTGCCCCGGAATGACGAGCGGTGGATGCGCCCGACTCTATGCACGGCGATTAACGCAAAGAAAAAGGGCCGGCGTTTCCGCAGGCCCTTTCAAGTTCAAATCAGGCGTTCGCCTTAGAATTTTTGCGTGAAGCGCGCGGTGTAGCGGTCTTCATGCAATTCTTGGCGGCCCACGCTGGTTTCGGCTTGGAAGCCGATGCTGGTGTCGCCGCGCACGAGGCGGAAGCCGGCGTTCAGCTCGCCCCAATGATCGTCGCGGGTTTGGCCCGGGATGAAGAAGGGCACGTCAGGCGCGGCCACGAAATTGGCCCACACGCCGCCTTCATCGCCGCCGAGATTGGCCACCATCGCCGCGTCCAGCGAAGGCGTGAACGCCCAGCCGTTGACGAAGTTGAAGGCGCCCGCCATCCGCACGCCGAAGCGCGCTTCCAGCATCTCGTACTCGTTGTTCCCGACATTGAGCGCAGCCACGTTGCCGCCGGTTTCGGCGAAGCCGTCCATCGACACGTTGTAGCTGTTGACGCCGAGGTGCGGGGTGACGATCAGGCCGTTGGCCATCTCGAAATTCACGCCGGTCTCGAACGAAGCGAGGAATATCTCGCCGCTCACGTCGCCGCCCATGCGATAGTCCATGTGGCCTTCGTTGAAGCGCCGCTCGGTGTTCGCGCGCGAGGTGCCCGCGCCCGCCATGCCCGAAACGTACGCGCCGTTATCGAAGCGATAGACGCCGTAGAACGCCGTCTGCGTCACTTCGTTATCGGCTTGAACGCCCGTCATCTGCATGGATTCGCCGCGCGAATAGCCGGCCGCCACACCCATGGTGAACGCACCGAACGTCTGCTCGACGCCGCCGATCACGTGCCAGGTGCGCATGCCGTCATCCACGCTTTGCGCGGTGCGCCCGCTGACCGGCGAGCTCAGGCTTTCGTCGTAGCCGCCGGTGAAGAAGGCGCTGAGCCCGTTCGGCATGGCCGAGACGTGCGTGTCGGTCATGGCCGAAGCGAACGCCAGTTCGCCCGCGGCGCTGAGGCCGGCATCGCCGCCAAACGCCAGCACCTGCCCCGGCGAACCCGAGACAGAGAGCCCCGGCGCCCCGCCAGCCCGCGAAAGCAGCGAGAGGCGATCTTGCAGCGTGTTGCCGAAGCGCGCGCCCTGCATGGCCGTCAACGCGTTGGTGTCGAGCATCGCGGTGGGCGTCAGGCTGCCGAGCGCCCGCTCCATGCTGCGCACGTCCATCAGGTCGATCACGCCATAGAGATCATAGAGCGAGGAATAGTGGCTCTCACGCAGTTGATCGAGCGCGTAGGCGATCGGGGCCAGCACCGGGTTGTGCAGCAGCAGGTCGAAGATCGAACCCGCCTTCAGCTTCACCGTCACGCTGTTGGCGCCGTACGTCACCGTCGGGCGCAGGATGCCCAGGAAGCCCTGCACGCTGTCGAAGCGACCATCGACGCCGCCAGCCGCCGTCACCACCGTGAAGGTCTGGTTGTTGCGCGGCGTGCCCGCGGGCGTCAGCCACAGATCGCCGCCGAGCGAGGCGACGCCGGTCGTGTCCGCATCGCCAGTCACGGCGAGACGGTCGCTGACATTGTTGCCCAGTTCGATCAGCAATTCGCTGTTCGAGGCCAGGATCGTGTCCGCTTGGATGGTCAGCGTGCCGATCGAACCGACGCCGCCGGGCGCGATCGCGCCGTTGACGGAGGTGAAGTACGTCGGGTTGATCGTGCCGCGGCCGGTGACGAGCGCGTGCACCACCAGCATTTCGCCGGTGTTCAGGTTGCCGTCGACGTTCACATGGCCGAGCGCGAAGTTCGCGTCAGACCACACGTTAAGCGTGCCGCCATTGCGCACGTTGAGGCCCGTGAGCAAGCCGTCGACCGTGAGGCGGTCGATGGTAATCGGGGTGGTCACGCGCGTTTCACCGATGGCGCTCAGCGTTACGTCGTAATAGCGCGCCCAAACATGGGACGCCGTGTCTGCGCTGTTCACCGGCTCGACGTTGTTGGGTACGAAGTTCGTCGTGCCCGGGCCGCCGGCGGTGACGATCGGCGTGCCGCTGCCCGTCGGGTTGCCGGGCCCCTCGAAGCTCGTGCACGATTGCTCCAGGAAGCAGACCGTGCCGAAGCCTTCGGTTTGGCCATCGCCGCCGCCTTGGTTCGTATCCGGCAGGCTGTTCATCAAATTCCCGTCGGGGCCGATGATCGCGTAGTTCGGATCCATCACCTGAACCCAATGGTTCGGGTTGGTCCAATCGCGGTTGCCGGCCTTGTTGACGGCGTAGCGATACGGGTTCTGCTGCACGATCTCCTCCCAGAACAGGAAGAGCGGGGGATAGACGTTGAACTGCCCGTACGTGCTGAGGCCGCCGTTGAACGAGAAGCTGCCCGTCAACACGCCGGCGACAACCGGGCGATCGAAGCGCTGATCGACGATCAGCGGGCCGCCGGAATCGCCGCCGGCCGTCGCGCCTTCGTTTGGCAACGCCGTGCCGCCAAGGCCGTTGAAGTCGTAATAGCCGTTGTTGCGCTGGCCCGCGGGCGCGGTGTTGGTGAGGAAGTTCGGATTGTTGATCGCGTTTTCGACGCTCCAATTCGGATCGTCGAAATCGAGCCAGTACACGTTGTGCTGGTGCGTGGCGTATTGCGTGCTGCCGGGAATAATCGCCGGGCTGCTGATCCACTCATCGGCGCTCATCAGCGCGTCGATCATGTTTTCCGCGGAGCGGCGGCGATAATCGATGCCGCCCAGGCTGCCGATGCCGGAAAGGCCGACGCCGGTGCCGCCATAGCCGGTGACGATCGCGTGCGTGGGGCCGTCAAGCGGCGAGAACAGCAGCGTCCAGGTCGGGATGCCCTTGGCGTGCGTATCCAGCGTGACGAGCGCGATGTCGCCATTGGCGAACTCGCCGCCGCCGCCGAGCGCGACAGGCTGCGCGTTGCGGTTATACCAAACCTGGTTGGCGTTATAGATCGCCGCTTCCTCGATCGTCTGGAAGCCGCCGTCACGCCATTGCTCATACGGGCCGGTGCCCACGGCGCAGCCATTGCCTGTCGGGAACGCCGCTGTCGCCGCGATGCAGCGATTGGTGGCGGAGAAGCCGAAGCTGTAGGGGATGCCGACTGTGTCGCCATAGACGTCAGCGATGGTGCCGTAGGTGCCCCCGCCCGTGCCCGTCTCGCTGCCATACATATGCGCGGGGTTGTTATAAACGCAGTGCGCGGCGGTAATGACCGTGCGCGGGTTGATCAGCGTGCCCGAGCAAAGACTAAGGCCCGCGCCGGTGTCTGTTTGCTGAATGAAGGCGATCTGCTGGCCGACGCCGTTGATCCCCGCCTCTTCAAGCACCCAAGGCGAGTTCGCCCAATTCGTCCCAGCCGCCGGGTTGCCGCCCGGGCCCGGCGGGACTTCGTGATTGGCGACGATGCTTTCGTTCGTGCCGGGGGTAACCCCGTAATCACCAGCCGATTGGGCGTTCGCTTGCGTGGATAATCCCGCACCCAGAACGAGCGCGAGCGCCGAAGCAGCGACCTTGAGCGCCGTAAGGCGCCCTTTTGTAGTGTTCTTCATGAAGCACACCCCTCACAACATAACCCGGGGCGCCACCGCCCCAGATCAGCCTTATTTGCACCACGATCTCGCCGCGACCTTCCGCCGCTGGTCAAGCAGAATAACGATCGCGTGACTCCGATTTTAGGGAGCAACTTGCCCCGCAACTCGCCCTTTCGGGGAATTGGCGCTAACCATGCGACCTGCGGGCGAAAAATGCTGCTCATGCGAAGGTTTGGCCGCCCCAAGTTTGACGCGCGCGCCCAGCGCCGATAAAAGCCCCGCCACGCGCCAAGCTTTTTTGCGCGCTTTGACCGGCACACGGCCCATATGAGGCCCGGAGGCTGGCGAGGCCCCCCGCCCGACGTGATCGTCCGGCGGGGTCAAATGCGTTTGGCGCGACGGAGAGATGATGTTTGAGGCCCTTACAGAGCGTTTGACCGGCGTGTTCGACCGGCTCACCGGGCGCGGCGCGCTTTCGGAAGCCGATGTCGAAGCGGCGCTGCGCGAAGTGCGTGTGGCGCTGCTGGAAGCCGACGTCGCGCTGCCTGTGGTCAAAGACTTCATCGCCAAGGTGAAGCTCGAGGCGGTCGGCGAGAGCGTCATCAAGTCGGTGAAGCCGGGCCAACAAATCATCAAGATCGTGCACGATGCGCTGATCGAGATGCTGGGCGGCGACGGGGCGCCTGAATCCCTGCGCATCGCCGGCGAGCCGCCGAACATCATCATGATGGCGGGCCTGCAGGGCTCCGGCAAAACCACCACCTCCGGCAAGATCGCGCTGCGTCTGACCAAGACCGATAAGAAGCGCGTGCTGATGGCCTCGCTCGACACGCGCCGCCCCGCGGCGATGGAGCAGCTCTCCACGCTCGGCAAACAGATCGGCGTCGATGTTCTGCCGATCGTCGCCGGCCAATCGCCGCAAGAGATCGCCAAGCGCGCCATTTCCAGCGCGCGCTTGAGCGGCCACGACGTTCTGATCCTCGACACCGCGGGCCGCACCACGCTCGATGACGAGATGATGGATGAGGCCGCATCCATCGCGAATCTTGCGAAACCGCAAGAGATTCTGCTCGTCGGCGACAGTCTCACCGGCCAGGACGCGGTTGAAACCGCCAAGCGCTTTCACGCCCGCCTGCCGCTCACCGGCCTCGTGCTCACGCGCGCGGACGGCGACGGGCGCGGGGGCGCTGCGCTCTCGATGCGCGCCGTCACCGGGCTGCCGATCAAATTCCTCGGCGTCAGCGAACGCCCCGATGGGCTTGAGCCGTTCGACGCCCGCCGCGTCGCCGGCCGCATCCTCGGCCAGGGCGATATCGTCGGCCTCGTTGAGAAAGCCGTCGAGCAAGTCGATCGCGACGAGGCCGAGAAGCTCGCCAAGAAGATGGCCAAGGGCCGCTTCGATTTCGACGACATGGAAA
>DAOMPU010000046.1:0-10570 GCA_035444925.1 Terricaulis sp.
ATGGACTTCGCCCATGCGGTGGACCCCCGCTTTTTCCGCTCGTGCCTGCATTTCTAGCCCCCGAATTTAGCTCTGTGTTAACGCGACTCGGTTCTGGGCCAAACCACATAACCTTGTGGTCGCTGCCCGGTTCGTACCGCTACATATAGTGATGCCATCGGTTAATTCAGGGTCAATGGCGAAGGCGGTGGCAAGCAAAAAATTCGGTGTCGAATCTGTGAAGATTGGGCTGTAGGCGGTGAATCGCTGTTAACCACAAGCGGCGAATTTTACGGTAAAATAAGCCCGCCACGAACCCCTTGCGCGCCGCTGAAATCCGGCGTTTTTCAGGCAAATGAGCGAGACTTCGGGGCGTACGCAAGCGGCCTTGGCGGTGATGCTGGGGGCGGCCCTGATCGGGCTCGCGCCCATCCTGGTGCGCGTGTCCGAGCTCGGCCCGCAGGCCACCAATCTGTGGCGATTCTTGTTCGCGCTGCCGATTCTCG
Organism: Terricaulis sp.; assembly: GCA_035444925.1. GTDB lineage: Bacteria > Pseudomonadota > Alphaproteobacteria > Caulobacterales > Aquidulcibacteraceae > Vitreimonas. The sequence continues at coordinate 486 of DAOMPU010000046.1, forward strand.
CCGTTTTGGCGGCCCGGGCGCCCAAGCCGAGTCGGGCGCAGGTGGGGTGGCTGGCGCTGGCCGGGGGACTTTTTGGCTTCGAGCTGAGTCTCTGGGCGGCGGCCCTGTTCCTCACCACGATCGCCAACGCCACCCTGCTTTCCAACATGACGCCGGTGTGCGCCGCGCTGTTCGGCTGGCTGCTCTTTAAAGAGCGGCTGCCAAACGCGGCGATCTGGGGCGGCTTGACCGCGCTGGCCGGCGCGGTGGCGCTGGCGTTTGGCCGCGCGCAGACCGGGGCGGGCCCCGCGAGCCCCGAAGCCGGCTGGCTGGGCGATGGGCTCGGCCTCGTCGCGGCGCTTGGCTATGCGGGCTATCTCCTGATCGTGCGCTCGCTGGGAACCGGCGTCAGCGTGTGGGCGGTGATGTTCTGGGCCAGCTTGAGCGCGGCGGTTTACGCGCTCGGCGCCAGCCTAGTGATGGGCGAAAGCTTGCTGCCGCAAACTCTAGCCGGCTGGGGCGTGCTGCTGGCGCTGGGCCTGGTGACGCAACTCGGCGGGCAGGGGCTGATCGCGTATGGCGTCGGCCGTTTGCCGATCGTGGTGTCCACTATTCTGCTCTGGATGCAGCCGCTGGCGGCGGCGGTGCTTTCCTGGGCGCTATTCGGCGAAGCGCTCGGCCCGCTTGCGCTTGCCGGAGCTGCGCTCATTCTGGCCGGCGTGTTTGTGGTGCAGCGCGCGCGGAGTTGAAGATGAACAAAGCCTTCGCGGCGATCCTGGGCGGGCTGAAGGATGTGATCTTCGGCCGGCTGACGCTGTTTGCGATCGGCAATTTCATCGTCGCGGTGGCGATCACGGCGACGGCGGCCACGTTGCTGATCCGCTTCGTGGTGCCGCTGATCCCCGATGGCGGCGGCTGGCTGGCTTATGTGTCCACCGCCGGTGAGTTCGCGGCGAGCGTGGCGGTGGTGGTGCTGGCGATCGCGCTTTCGCCGGCGGTTTCGATGATCGTGGGCGGGGTGCTGTTCGATTTCGCGGCCGAGCGCGTGGAAAAGGCCATCGGCGCGCCAGCGGGGCGCTTCGTGCCCTTGCATGAGGGCGTGCTCAACGGCTTGCGCATCGCCGCGCCCGCGCTGCTGCTCAACCTCATCGTCATTCCGCTTTACTTCATCCCGGTTGTGAACGCGCTCACGTTCTACACGCTGAACGGCTTTCTGATGGGGCGGGAATATTTCACCATCACCGCCGCGCGGCGCATGAGCTATGCCGAGGCTGTGGCGCTGCGCAAGCGCCATGGCGGGGCGATGCTGGCGGTGGGGCTGGCGTGCAGCGTGATCCCGTTCTTCGCCCCGCTGGTGGGCGCGAGCGCGATGACGCGGCTGGTGAACAGCCTACGCTGAGATCAGATAGCTCATGCGCCGTTTTCCGGCGCCTCCAGCGCGGCGACAACAGCGAGCAGTGGCGCGCCGGCCACGGTGCGCTGTTTAGCGGCGATGTGCGGAAAATACGGCGCCAGCCGGCGCTTCAAGGCGCGCGCGATCTTGGCGCGCTGCGTCGCCGCCGGCGGCTGATACACCAGCACCAGGCGGCTGTGCTTATGCATGATCCGGCGCGCATCGCGCGCGGCGATCCCGTCGTCGATCCAGAACGTGTTGACGTTCACCGCCAGCACGCGGTCGAACAGGGCCGGTTCGTGTTTTTGGGCGTCAAATTTCAGATTGGCGAAGATGGCGCGCCCGCCGCGTGCATAGCCGCTATTGCGTTCAAGCGCAGCCTTGGCCGCGGCCGGGGATTGATCGACGCCGTAATAGCTGCCGCGCCCCAATTGGGCGCAGATGTGCTGCGCGGCCACGCCGCTGCCGCAGCCGATCTCGAACACGTTGTGCTGCTTATCGAGCTCCATCAGTTCGATCGCCCATTTGATGCGCGCCGGCGCCAGCGCCTTGACGCTACGCACCCGCGTTAGCCGTTGTCGGTTGGACCACGTCATCCCTGGTTGCTGCTGACATCGTGATGTGAGGCGCTCTCATGCTGCGTGCTCAAGCGACGCGACCGGCGGGTGGAGGTGGAGCACGTAGTTTGAGAGGGGATGGCGGCTGGGCAGCCCCATGACATGCCATGCAACCAGATAGGCCGCCTCCCACTCTGCGGCGGATTTCGGACCCTTCATTTCGTGGTCGCCGACGAAATTGACAAGCAAGAGCCAGGCGGCTTGCCCGCGCGAGCGCAAGAACCAAAGCAAGGCGAGGCGATTGGCGAGCTGGTAGAAGGCCTCCGCCCAGGGCGCTTTAGGCGCCGCGCCGAGGGCTTCAGCAGTAAGCGCCAGCGCCCGATCGATCTGCGCGCGCGAAACTTCGCTCGCTTGCGTGGCGGGCGAAAGCATTTCAGCCACATGCGCCTTGGCTTCGATAAGCAGGACATCGCCCTTATCGGTCCGGGCTAGCGCGTCCCATTGCGGGCCGCGCCGGGGCCAAAACGCCGCGAGGTCCGATTTAAGGCCGCTTGCGCCGACGCGATCGAGGAAATCCGCGTCCCGATACTCGGCGTATTGATCGGCGGCGAGCGGCGATAGCCAATCGATGCGCCGCGCGCCGTCGAGCCTTTCTAAGATCGGCCCATCCAGCGTGTCAGGCCGCTCGTTCACGGCCCGCTGAATCCATTTGAGGCTGCCGCGTACCCCCGCCGGCTGCTCGACGCGGCTCATGCTTTCGCCGCCACCAGTTTCACCACGTCAGCCATGATGCCGGTTATCTTGAAATCCTTGGGCGTGTAAACGCGGGTGACGCCCATTTGCTTCAAGGCCAGCGCATCGCCCTGCGGGATGATGCCGCCGACGATCAGCGGTACGTGCTCCAAGCCCTCGGCGCGCATCAAGCGCACGACCTCTTGCACGAGATCGAGATGGCTGCCGGAAAGGATCGAGAGGCCCACCGCGTGCGCCTTTTTCTCCTTCGCCGCAGCCACGATCTCGGCCGGGGTGGAGCGAATGCCTTCATAAATCGCGTCCATGCCCACGGCGCGGGCGCGCGCGGCGATCTGCTCGGCGCCGTTGGAATGCCCATCGAGGCCCGGCTTGCCGACGAGGAAAGTGAGTTGGCGTCCGAGGCGCTCGCTGAGGGCCGCCACATCGGCCTTTACCGCGTCGATATCTTCGCCGCCGCTTTCTATTACGAGCGCAACGCCCGTCGGCCCGCGATACTCGCCGTAAACTTCGCGCAGCGCGCCGGCCCATTCGCCGGTGGTGACGCCCGCTTTCGCGGCGGTGAGGCTGGCCGGCATGATGTTTTGGGATTCTTTTGCCGCCGCGCGCAATGCCGCCAGCGCGGCTTCGGCGGCTGCGCCGTCGCGGGCGCTGCGCCAGGCTTTCAGCCGTGCGATCTGCTCGCTCTCGGCGGCGAGATCGACGGTTTGGATGTTTTTCTCGCCCGCCTCGAGCGGGGAGGGCTCGCCTTCAGTGTAGGAATTGACGCCGATCACCTTCTGGCCGCCGCCTTCGATGCCTTCGATGCGGCGGCGGTTGGATTCCACCAGAGCGGCTTTCATATATTCGATGTTCGCCGCCGCGCCGCCGCTGGCTTCGATCGTCGCCAGCTCCGCGCGCGCGCCTTCGATCAATTGCTTGACCTTGGCTTCGATCACGGTGGAGCCGTCGAACAGATCTTCGAATTCGAGCAGGTCGGTTTCGAACGCCAGCACTTGCTGCATGCGCAGCGACCATTGCTGATCCCACGGCCGCGGCAGGCCCAAAGCTTCGTTCCACGCCGGCAGCTGCACCGCGCGCGCGCGCGCGTTCTTGGAAAGCGTGACGGCAAGCGTTTCCAGCAGAATGCGATAGACGTTGTTTTCCGCCTGCTGCTCGGTCAATCCCAGCGAATTGACTTGCACGCCGTAGCGGAAGCGGCGCGCCTTTTCATCGTCCACGCCATAGCGCTCGCGCCCGATCTCATCCCACAGCGCGTTGAACGCGCGCATTTTGCAAAGCTCGGTGACGAAGCGCATGCCGGCGTTCACGAAGAACGAAATGCGCGAAAACACCGCCGCGAAGCGTTCGGGCGCGATTTCGCCGCGCGCTTTCACCTCGTCCAACACCGCGATCGCGGCGGCCAGCGCGAACGCCAGCTCCTGCTCGGGCGTCGCGCCCGCTTCCTGCAGATGGTAGGAACACACGTTCATCGCGTTCCATTTTGGAATCGCGTCGAGGCTCCAGGCGATGGTGTCGGCGGTGAGCTTGAGGCTTGGCGCCGGCGGGAAGATGTAAGTCCCGCGCGAGAGATATTCCTTCAGAATATCGTTCTGCGTCGTGCCGGTGAGCTTTTTGAGATCGGCGCCTTGCTCCTGCGCCAGCGTGACGTAAAGCGCGATCAGCCAAGCGGCGGGCGCGTTGATCGTCATCGACGTGTTCATCTGCTCGAGCGGAATGGACTCGAACAGCGCGCGCATGTCGCCCAGATGCCCGATCGGCACGCCGACCTTGCCCACTTCCCCGCGCGCCAGGATGTGATCGCTGTCGTAGCCGGTCTGCGTCGGCAGATCGAACGCGACCGAGAGGCCGGTCTGCCCCTTCGCCAGATTGGCGCGGTAAAGCTTGTTCGATTCCCCCGGCGTCGAATGGCCCGCATAGGTGCGGAAAATCCAGGGCGGGTCGGGGGCGTGTTGGAACGGACTCGTCATCGCCCTTATGCTGCACTGCAAAACGCCGCCCGGCTAGCCCATGCGCGGCTGGCGCGAGGTTTAGCGGTGGCGGTTGCGCATCCACAGATCGCGCGCCGCCGCTTCGATGGCGCTGAGGTGCCAGCGCGGGCCGGTCAGCTCCATGCGAAAAACGCGGGCGCCGTCGTGGCCGGCGGGGGCGAGGGGGCTTTCCAGCACCAGTTCGTGATGCTCCCACGCGCCGTCCACGGTGATGGCCGTAACGTCGCGCCAATGCACGACCCAGGGATTGAAATCAGGCCCGCGTGCGCCGCCCGCATTGAATTGCGCGTAAACGCGGCGCGGCTCGTCCACCATGAAGTAGAGCCCAATCCCCGCTATAACGAACGCGACGCCGCTCCACGTGAAGGATTGCAGATTGATCGAGTCTTCCGCGCGCATGTTCGTGACGCCGCTCACGAAGCCCATGGCCAGCATCAGCGTGCCGAGCGCCATGCATTGTTTGCGAAAAGGGCTGCTCGCCACGATCATAAGCCCGCTCGGATCGCTGGTGAGCTTGAACGGAGAGGCCAGAATCCCGATCGCGATCACCGCGCCGCCGCCGAAGAAGCCGATCGTCGTAAGCGCAATTAAAGTGTCTTGCCCGGTGAGCAATATCGCAACGCCAAGCAGGCCGAGCAGCCCGCCGCCGATTGCCGCCATGTAGGCTCTGCTGCGAAACACTTGCCGCTCCTCAATCGATCCGCTGCGAGGCAGGTTCGTTTGAGAAGGCGTGACCGCGCCGCGCCGTGGGTCAGCGCAAGGCGCGCAATCATCCGCCGGGCCATTTGATGCTGCGATGCAAGAAAAAATGGCCCGGCGGCGTTGCTGATTAGCCTATCTCGCCCGCCGGACGAGGCCCAGCAGCAGCAAAAGCACGATGGCGCCGATGGTGGCGTAGGCGATTGTGGTGACGATCGGGCTTCCTAGCGAGAAGGTGAGGCCCAGCGTGGGCAGCAGCCAGCCCGCCAGCACGGCGCCGACGATGCCGACAACGATATTGCCTAACAAACCAAGGCCATATCCACGAACGATGAGGCCAGCCAAAAAGCCGGCGATGGCTCCGACGATGAGCCAGATTAGCAGGGATTCAAGTGTCATAAGGCGCTTCCTCCTCAAGAGGCGCCGCCCCGCCGCGGCGCGGACTCACAGCGTAACATAGGCTTTCGCCACGACCGGCTTTTTCCTTTCAAGGATTTATTGCGCAGTGCAGCAAAAACGGTCAGTCTCTGCTCCAAGGGGCCGGCCACGAGCCCCAACGGAGAGGCGAGCATGGCGGACGCGGTGACCGGGGCGAAAGAAATTTACGCAATTGGGGAAGTCCCGCCTCAATTTCTTGTTCCCGAAAAAATGTGGGCATGGGCTATTCGCAAGGAGCGGCACGGCCGCCCCGCGACCGCCATGCAGCTTGAGCAAGTGCCCGTTCCCCAAGTGGGCGAGGACGAGGCGCTGGTGCTCGTGATGGCCGCGGGCGTGAATTACAACGGCGTGTGGGCAGCCCTCGGCGAGCCGATGAGCGTGCTGGACGTGCACAAGCAGCCTTATCACGTCGCGGGTTCGGATGCGTCCGGCATCGTGTGGGCGGTCGGCTCCAAGGTGAAGCGCTGGAAGCCGGGCGACGAGGTCGTCATCCACTGCAATCAGGATGATGGCGACGACGAAGAGTGCAATGGCGGCGACCCGATGTTCTCGCCGACGCAAAAAATCTGGGGCTATGAGACGACCGACGGCTCGTTTGCGCAATTCTGCAAAGTGCAGGCGCGCCAGATGATGCCGCGGCCTAAGCATCTCACCTGGGAAGAGGCGGCGTGCTACACGCTGACGCTGGCCACCGCGTATCGCATGCTGTTCGGCTGGCGCCCGAACGTGCTGCGCCCCGGCCAGAATGTGCTGGTGTGGGGCGCCTCGGGCGGGCTTGGCGTGTTCGCCACGCAGCTTTGCGCCGTCAGCGGCGCGCACGCGATCGGCGTCGTTTCCGATGAGAGCAAGAAGGATTACGTGCTCTCGATGGGCGCGAAAGCGGTGCTGAACCGCAAGGATTTCAATTGTTGGGGCCAGCTGCCCAAGGTGAACGGCGAAGGCTTCGCCGAATACATGAAAGAGGTCGGCAAGTTCGGCAAAGCGCTGCGCGCGATCACCGGCGGGAAAGACCCGGACATCGTGTTCGAACACCCGGGCGAAGCCACCTTCCCGGTTTCCGTGCGCGTGGTGAAGCGCGGCGGCATGGTGGTGATCTGCGCCGGCACGACCGGCTATAACCTCACCATGGACGCGCGTTATCTCTGGATGCACCAAAAGCGCGTGCAGGGCAGCCATTTCGCGCACCTCTATCACGCCAGCCAAGCCAACCAGCTGGTGATCGATCGCCGCATCGACCCCGCGCTCGGCGAGGTTTTCCCGTGGGACAAAATCCCCGACGCGCACGAGAAGATGCTCGATAACAAACACACCCCCGGCAACATGGCCGTGCTGGTCACCGCCCAACGCGGCGGGCTGCGCACGTTCGAGGATGTGCTGGAGGGCGGGGGCGGCTAGGGCCTGCGCTTCACGGTCTTTGAGTAGGTGATACGAAGTTCGTCGGAGTGTACCGCCTCAAGCAGCTTCATCACGTCGAAGATATCGACGTACCGAATATGCCAAGGGTCGCCGCCCCCACCGCGTACGACCATTCCGCAAAGCCGAGTTTGTGTTTGGTTAAATACTGGGCTGCCGCTAAGGCCGGCGAGGGAAGTGAAGTCGGCGTCACTATAACGGGCGGAAGCTTGCCGGATGAACGGGTCATTTGATGTTGCGCCAACATCAGAAAATTCGAATGTGCGAAAACTTGGAGTGATTTCGGTTTCACTAATTCGAGAGTGTTCATTTAGGCACCCATGGACGAGAAGGTGGTCATCTAATTCGCTGGTGCCAACGGTTTCGGGGTCAACGATGTAGGCTGTGTCCCCGAAAGTTGCGCCGTCACCGAATGCGAGCACGGCAACATCGGACATATCCATATCGAGCTGGCCACCGTCTAAGTCGTGAACGCGATGGGCTCGACATGGCGCGACGCCTGAGTTTCCGTATTTTGAACTCGTGACCACCAGATCGCTACCGCAGCCGTGATCCAACACGTGAGCGCATGTGACGAGGTAAGGCGACGACCTGTAGCTCACTAGGAACGCAGTGCCGCCAGGTGTCCAGAAAGGAATGCCGGGATAGTCGGAAGCAAAAAATGCAAAACGCGCCGCCTCGGTGAAGTCTTGGCGGATCACAAGTCCGGAGCTTAGTTTCTGCGTTCGTCGCACAACCAGAATTTATATGATTCGCCGTATGGGGCTGCTGGCGCCCCGCCCGCAGAACGTAACCGTTGACCTTCGCCTTCCGCCGTTCCCTAATTGCTTCAATTGTTTGAGGCAGGGGGACGCTGCTTATGATCCGTTTAATTCTGGCCGGCTTGGCGCTTGTGCTGCTCGCGCTCGTCGGGTTCGTCGGCTATCGCACGATGAGCTTCACCGCGCCGCCGCCGCCGGCCGCCGTCGCTATCCCAGATACCGGCGCTTACGCTATCGATGCGAACGCCGCCGCGGAGCGCCTGGCGCAGGCGATCCGTTTTCCCACCGTTTCGCTGGTTGCCGAGAGCGACGACCGCGCGCCGTTCCGCGATCTGCACGCCTGGATGCAGGCGACCTATCCCGCCTTCCACGCCGCCGCCAAGAGCGAACGCTTCGGCGAATTCTCGCTGATGTACACTTGGGCCGGCTCCGACCCCGCGCAGCCGCCCATGGTGCTGACCGCGCACATGGACGTGGTGCCCGCGCCGGAAGACACCTTGGAAAACTGGCGCAGCGCGCCGTTCGAGGGCGTCGTCGCCGATGGCTATGTGCTCGGCCGCGGCGCGGTGGACGATAAGGGCTCGATGGTCGCGCTGTTGGAGGCGGTGGAATATCTCGCCGCGCAGGGCAAGCAGCCCACGCGCACCATCATTCTCGCCTTCGGCCATGATGAAGAAATCGGGGGAGACCAGGGCGCGGTGCTGATGGCGGCCGCGCTCGCGCAGCGCGGCGTGCGCGCGTGGTTTGTGCTGGACGAAGGCTCGGCCGCGATCGACCCCCATCCGCTCACCGGCGCGCCCGCGGCGATGATCGCCGTGGCCGAGCGCGGCTTCGCCACTATGCGCGTGCGCGCGGCGGGCCAGCCCGGCCATTCCTCGATGCCGCCGCCGGAAACCGCGGTGTCCCTCGCCGCTGAAGCGGTGCGGCGCATCCATGACATGCCGATCCAACGCAGCTTAGAGGGCGGCCCCGCGCTCGATATGATGCGCGCGCTTTCGCCCGAGCTTTCCTTCACCACGCGCATGGCGGTGGCGAACGAATGGCTGTTCGCGCCGGTGCTGCAAAGCCGCATGGGCGCCGATCCCGCCGCGCGCGCTTTGATGGGCACCTCGCTCGCGCCCACCATGATCAATGGCGGCGTGCGCCCGAACGTGATGCCGGCCGAAGTGGAGGCGATGATCAATTTCCGCCTGCATCCGCGCGACACGTCCGAGGAAATCCTCGCCCGCGCGCAGGCGGCGGTGGCCGATCTGGAGGGCGTCACAGTGGAATGGGCGGAAGCCCCGCGCGAGGCGACGCCCGTTTCCTCCACCACCTCCAGCTCCTACGCGCTGATCGCGGCGTTGACGGGCGCTGCGCTCGAAGGCGTGCCGGTGGCGCCCGGGCTGATGCTGGCGGGCGCGGATGCGCGCCACTATTCAGGCGTGGCCGAGAACGTGTATCGGTTTCAGCCGGTGCTGTTCACCAGCGAAGACCTCGAAGGCATTCACGGCCTCAACGAGTGCCTTTCGATCGTCAATCTGGAGCGGATGATCCGCTTCTATATTGGCCTCATGGAAGCAGGAGCGATGCAATGATCCGCGCGGCTTTGTTTGCAGGCGTGCTGGCCCTCGCGGCGTGCGCGCCGGGCGCAGAAAAAGGGGAGGCGCCGGTGGCGCAGAACGAAGCCGTGCCCGCGCCGACGCCGGAAGATGTTGCGGTGCGCATCACCGCCGAGCAGGCGGGCCAACGCATTGAAGTCGCCGTCAATCAACGCTTCGCGGTGGAACTCGTGGGCGTGCCCACGGCGGGCTATCAATGGGCCGTCGCGCAGATGCCGACCTTCCTCACCCGCGCCGGCGAAGCCAGCGGCAATACGACTGAAGCGCAAAGCGAGCCTGGTTTTGTCGGCGGCAATCATTGGGAAGTGCTGATGTTCGCCGCCACCGCGCCGGGCGAGGGCGAATTGCTGCTCGAGCAGCGCCGCCCCTGGGAGGCCGATGAGCCCGCGATTGCTAGCTTCCGCGTCACCATCGTCGCGCGCGCGCCATGATGCGCGCGGCGCTGATCGCCGCGGCGCTGCTGGCCGCATGCTCGCCGCCGGCGTCCGATTTGCCGGCCTCCT
>DAOMPU010000046.1:10580-12226 GCA_035444925.1 Terricaulis sp.
AGCGCCTGAAGCGCCCGCCGCCGCCGCGATGCCGGCGCCAGCGCCGATTACGCCCGCCCATCACGGCGGCCGCTTTCAAGTCGTTCAAGGCCGCGCCTTTGATGTCGTGCTCGATCCGAACGTTCCGCCCGCGCGGGCGTGGCGTTTAACAGAGGCGCCGGGCTTCATTCAGCACGTGCCGCCCGCGGGCGGTCACCCGCTCGGCGGCGAGCCGCCGCAAACGGCGGCATTTCATTTCTTCGCCAGCAGCCCCGGCGAGGGCGCGTTGGTTTTCACCGAGCCTTACGGGTCGCAGTTTCGCGTCACCATCGTCGCGGTCGGCGAGCAGGCGCCGCCGCCCGCGACCTCGCCCTTGCCGCCGGGCGCCGCGATTTCGCTCAACACCATTCCGCGCGGCGGGCGCGTGGAGGTCGAGATCGGGCGGCACATGCTGTTTTACGCGACCCACTCCTCCTCGCGCGGCGATGTGGTCGAGCCTTCGGACGTGCCGCACTTTGTCGAGTATCTGGGCGCGCGCCCGGCGCGGCCGAACGAGCCGGAAAATTGGGGCGGCAGCAACGATTACATCTACACTTTCGTCGCGCGCGGCGCGGGCGAGGGCGATCTTGTGATCCGCGAATATAACCAGCGCGATGGCGGGGAAACGGAGGTTTTCCGCGCCACCATCGTCGCGCGCCGATGATCCTCCTCGCGCAGCTGATCCTTTATCTCGCCGCCGTCGCCGGCGTGATCGCCTGCGCGCTGGGCGGGATATTCTTTCTGGGCGGGGCGCTGAACCGGGCGCGCACGCGCGCGTATCGCCGCGCCCGCGCGCTTTACGCCGCGCTGTGCCTGTGCGGCATTGTCGCCGCTGCAGCGCTGGGCTTTGTCGGCGCGCCCGCCTTGCTGTATTGGGCGCAGGCATGAGCGACCTGTTGCGCGACCTCTGGTATTTCGCCGCCACCTCGCGGGAGCTGAAGCGCGGGCAAATGTTCCGCCGCGAAATCCTGGGCGAGCCTGTTTTGCTGGGGCGCGACGAGGAGGGACGCGCCTTCGCGCTGCGCGATATCTGCCCCCACCGCGCCGTGCCGCTATCAGCCGGGCGCATCGCGGCGACTAACGGCGTGCAAACGGTTGAATGCCCGTATCACGGCTGGCGCTTCGGCACGCAGGATGGGGTGTGCAAGCAAATCCCCTCGCTGGTCGAAGGCCAGCCTTACGAGGCGAGCCGCATCCGCGTGCGCCGTTTCCCCACGCACGAAGCCAATGGCATCGTGCTCGCGTTCGTCTCCGCCGATCCGCGCGCCACTTCCGAGCCGCCGCCCGCGCCGGATTTCGGCCTCGGCGATCTCACCGAGCCGAAATTCGTGATCGACCGCATCTTCGCGGCGAATATGGACAACGCGGTCGTCGGCTTGATGGACCCCGCGCACGTGCCGTACGTGCATAATCAATGGTGGTGGCGCCCGCCGAGCGCCGGCAAGAAACTCAAGCAAAAGCGCTTCGTGCCGCGCGAGCGCGGCTGGGCGATTGAGCGCCACGCGCCCTCCGGCAATTCGCTGGCCTATCGCATGCTGTTCGGCGGCGAGGTGACGACAGAGATTTCCTTCATGCTGCCTGGCTTCCGCTGGGAGGTGGTGGATAATCCAAAGTCGCGCCTGTTCACG
>DAOMPU010000047.1:0-12123 GCA_035444925.1 Terricaulis sp.
CGCCTATCCAGCCTCCGGCGCCAATTGGCTCGGCACGGTGGTCACGCATGGCTCCTTTGAAGCCAACAACGCCATGCACGATTGCGACGTGATGATCTGTGTGGGCGCGCGCTTCGATGACCGGGTGACCGGCCGCATCGATGCGTTCAGCCCCAACTCGATCAAAATTCACATCGATATCGATCCGTCATCGATCAACAAGAATGTGCGCGTGGACGTGCCGATCATCGCGGATTCCGGCGAAGCGCTGCGTGCGCTGGCGCAAGCCTGGCGCGCACGCGGCGCGCCCGCCCCCGATATTGCGCCATGGTGGGGTCAGATCGAAACTTGGCGCGCGCGCAAATGCTTCGCCTATGCGCAAGGGCCGGAGGTCATCAAGCCGCAATATGCGATCGAGCGGCTCTACGCCGCCACCCGCAGCAAGGATGTCTATATCACGACCGAAGTGGGCCAGCATCAGATGTGGGCCGCGCAATATTTTCATTTCGAGGAGCCGAACCGCTGGATGAGCTCCGGCGGGCTCGGCACCATGGGCTACGGCCTACCCGCCGCACTCGGCGTGCAAGCGGCGCATCCGAACGCGCTCGTCATCGACATCGCCGGCGAGGCCAGCGTGCAGATGACGATGCAGGAAATGAGCACCGCCGTGCAGCACCGCCTGCCGATCAAGATTTTCATCCTGAACAACGAATGGATGGGCATGGTGCGCCAATGGCAGCAATTGCTGCATGGCGAACGCTATTCGCACTCCTATTCCGCCGCCCTGCCCGATTTCGTGAAGATGGCGGAAGCCTTCGGCTGCACCGGCATCCGCGCCGACCGCCCCGAAGAACTCGACGCCAAGATTGCGCAGATGATCGAAACACCGGGGCCGGTGCTGTTCGATTGCCGCGTGGCGCGGGAGGAAAACTGCTTCCCGATGATCCCCTCGGGCAAGGCGCACAATGAAATGATTCTCGCCGATGATGTGACGCACGCGCGCATCGACGATGCCGGCCGGAAGCTCGTTTAATGACCGACACACCCCCTGCCGACGCACGCACGCTGGCCATCCTGGTTGATAACGAACCAGGCGTGCTGGCGCGCGTCGTCGGCCTTTTTTCCGCGCGCGGTTACAATATCGAAAGCCTCACCGTGGCGGAGAACGACCACGCTGCTAACACCTCCCGCATCACCATCGTCACCCGCGGCGATCCCGCCACGATTGAACAGATCAAGGCGCAGATCGACCGGATTGTTTCCGTGCGGCGCGTGATCGACGTGACGCGCGATCCGGCGGGCGTGCTGCGCGAGATGGCGCTGGTCAAGGTGGTCGCCACCGGGGCCAACCGCATCGAATCCATGCGCGTCGCGGAAATCTTCCGCGCCAAGGTGATCGACACCACGCTGGAAAGCTTCATTTTCGAGATCACCGGCGCCAGCGAGAAGATCGACGCTTTCGTCGACCTGATGCGCCCGATCGGCCTCGCCGAGCTTTCCCGCACCGGCGTTCTCTCCATCCATCGCGGCCGCGAGACCGACCTCGCCGCCGAGGCAGCCCCGCAACAAGCCGCTCAACGCTAAGGACGCACGCTCATGCTTTCGCTTCTTCTCCTTCCGACCGCAGCCTCCGCAGCCGCTTTCGACACTCACATCATTATTCGAGGCGTAAAATGCCCAGCGTAACCTCCACGAACCGCGCGCCGGTCGTCATTTTCGACACCACGATGCGCGATGGCGAGCAATCGCCCGGCGCCGCCATGACCCACGAAAACAAGGTCGAGCTCGGCGCCATTCTCGATTCAATGGGCGTCGATGTTATCGAGGCGGGCTTTCCGGCCGCTTCCAATGGCGATTTTGAAGCCGTCCGCGCCGTGGGCGCCGTGCTGCAAAACGCCGTGCTCTGCGGCCTCTCGCGCGCCCAGGCCAAGGATATCGAACGCTGCGCAGAAGCCATTCGCGAGGCCAAGCGCGGGCGCATTCACACCTTCATCTCCACCTCTCCCATCCATCGCAAGCACAAGCTCAACATGAGCGCCGAGCAAGTGCTGGACGCGATCACCGCCAGCGTGACGCTGGCGCGCAATTTCACCGATGATGTCGAATGGAGCGCCGAGGACGCCACCCGCACCGAGCGCGACTATCTCAAACGCTGCGTTGAAGCCGCAATCCGCGCCGGCGCGACCACGATCAACATCCCCGACACCGTCGGCTACTCGTTTCCCGATGAATACCGGGCCATCTTCGCCGATCTGATCGCCAGCGTGCCGGGAGCCGATGAGGTGATCTTCTCGGCCCATTGCCACAATGACCTGGGGCTCGCCGTCGCCAATTCACTGGCCGCCGTGCAAGGCGGGGCGCGCCAGGTGGAATGCGCCGTCAACGGCCTCGGCGAGCGCGCGGGCAATGCCGCGCTCGAAGAGATCGTCATGGCGCTCAAAGTACGCGGCGAAGATCTGCCTTATGAAACGCAGATCGATACCCCGCAGCTGATGCAGGCCAGCCACGCCGTTTCGCGCATCACCGGCTTTCCGGTGCAGTTCAACAAGGCGATCGTCGGCAAAAACGCGTTCAGCCACGAAAGCGGCATTCACCAGGACGGCATGCTGAAGCATGCGCAGACCTACGAGATCATGCGGCCCGAGGATGTTGGCCAAGGCGCCACCAGCCTCGTCATGGGCAAATTGTCCGGCCGGCATGCCTTCAAGAAAAAGCTGGACGAGTTGGGCTATACGCTGAGCGACAATGCCCTGGCGGACGCCTTCATCCGCTTCAAGGATCTGTGCGATCGCAAGCGCCACGTGTTCGATGAGGACATCATCGCGCTGATCGATGACGAGATCGCCCGCGCCAACGACACGATCCGCGTCACCCGCCTGCGGGTGATCGCCGGCACGGACGGCCCGCAATCGGCGGAGATCGACCTGATGGTCGATGGCGAATCTGTGTGGCAAACCGCGCGCGGGTCCGGCCCCGTTGATGCGATCTTCAACGCGATCAAAGCCGCAGCCCCGCATGAAGCGACACTGGAGCTTTATCAGGTGCAGGCAGTCACCGAAGGGACGGACGCTCAAGCCACCGTGAGCGTGCGGCTTTCTTCCAACGGGCGCTCGGTCTCGGGCCGTAGCGCCGATGCGGATACGCTGGTCGCGTCCGCGCGCGCGTACGTGGCCGCGCTTAACCGCCTGATCGCGCTGCGCGGCAAAGCGGGGCAGGTCGATGCCGCCTGAGAAGCCCCGCACGCTGTTCGACAAAGTATGGGACGCCCGCATCGTGCAGGCAGAAAGTGCTGATGCGCCCGCGATCCTTTATGTCGATCTGCATCTGGTGCACGAGGTCACCAGCCCGCAGGCCTTCGCGGAGCTGGACGCGCGCGGCCTCAAAGTGCGCCGGCCCGACCGGACCTACGCCACGCTCGATCATTCCACGCCGACCCTGCCCGCCGCCGCCGACGGCGCGCGCGCCTACGTGACCGCCGAAGCCGCCGCGCAAGTGGAAACGCTGACGCGCAATTGCGCGCGCCACGGCGTGCGCCTCGCCGGCTGGGACAGCGGCGATCGCGGCGTGGTGCACGTGATGGCCCCGGAGCTTGGGCTGACTCAGCCCGGCATGGTCGTCGTTTGCGGCGACAGCCACACGGCCACGCACGGCGCCTTCGGCGCGCTCGCCTTCGGCATCGGCACCTCCGAAGTCGGCCACGTGCTGGCCACCCAATGCCTGCTGCAGCGCAAGCCAAAGACCATGCGGGTGAATGTTGAAGGGCGGTTGCGCCCTGGCGTCAGCCCCAAGGATTTGACCTTGGCCGTGATCGCCGCGATCGGCTTTGGCGGCGGCTCTGGCTATGTGCTCGAATATGCCGGCGAAGCGATCCGCGCGCTCGACATGGAAGGGCGCATGACGCTCTGCAACATGTCGATCGAAGCCGGCGCACGCGCCGGCATGGTGGCGCCGGACGAGAAAACCATCGCCTTCCTGCGTGGGCGCCGCCTCGCGCCTCAGGGCGACGCGTTCGAAGCCGCCGCCGCGCGCTGGCTTGCTTTGGCGAGCGACGAAGGCGCCGCATTCGATAAAGAGCTCACGCTTGACGCCGCTGCGATTGCGCCGATGGCGACATGGGGCACCACGCCCGACGCGGCGCTGCCGATCGGCGCGCCCACGCCGCAGCCTCAAAGCGACTCACAAACCCGCGCGCTCGCCTATATGGGCTTTGCCGCCGGCGAGGCGACCACGCATGCGCCCGTCGATGTTGTGTTCATCGGCTCGTGCACCAATGGCCGCTTGAGCGACCTTCGCGACGCGGCCGACGTGCTGCGCGGGCGGCGCGTGAAACAAGGCGTGCGTATGCTCGTGGTGCCTGGCTCGGAGGCGGTGCGCCAGCAGGCGGAAGCCGAAGGGCTCGACCGCGTGTTCACCGAGGCCGGCGCCGAATGGCGCCTGCCCGGCTGCTCCATGTGCATCGCCATGAACGGCGACGCCGTCGCCCCTGGGCAGCTCGCCGTCTCCACCAGCAACCGCAATTTCGAGGGCCGCCAAGGCAAGGGCGCACGCACGATCCTGGCCAGCCCAGCCACCGCCGCGGCGAGCGCGATCGCCGGCGTGCTGACCGATCCACGCATCTTCACGCAGGAGGCGGCGCATGGCTGAGCGCTTCACACAGCTCATCTCGCGCACCTTCGTGCTGGCGCAAGAGAGCATCGACACCGATCAGATCATCCCCGCGCGCTTCCTCACGACGACATCGCGCGCGGGCCTCGGCAAAGCTGCGTTTTATGATTGGCGCTACGATGCGAGCGGCGCGCCGATCGCCGACGCCCCGCTCAACACCATCGATACGGCCGAACAGAAAATCCTGGTCGCGGGCGATAATTTCGCCTGCGGCTCCTCGCGCGAGCACGCGCCTTGGGCGCTGACCGATTTTGGCTTTCGCGCCGTGATCTCCACCTCGATCGCCGACATCTTCACCTCGAACGCGCTGAAGAACGGGCTTTTGCCGATCGTGGTCGATAAGGAAACGCACCAACGCTTGCTCGATGAGCCGGGCGGGCGTGTCGGCATCGACCTTGAGACTTGCACGCTCACGATCGGCAATGCGCCGCCAATTCCCTTCAAGGTGGAGCCTTTCGCGCGCCGCTGCCTGATCGAAGGCGTCGATCCGCTCGGCTGGTTGATCGAACGCACCCCTGCCATTGAAGCTTTTGAACAACAAACGGAAACCCCATGACCGCCACGCACGCCATCACCCTCCTGCCCGGCGACGGGGTCGGCCCCGAAGTCACGGCTGCGGCGCGCGACGTGCTGAACGCCATCGGCGATCGCTTCCACCGGCGCTTTACGTTCTCGCCCCACCTTATCGGGGGCGCCGCAATTGACGTCGCGGGCGCCGCGCTGCCGGATGAAACGCTGGCGGCGTGCCGCGCCAGCGAGGCGGTTTTCCTCGGCGCCGTCGGCGGGCCGAAATGGGATGGAAGCAAAGTCCGCCCCGAACAAGGCCTGCTGGGGCTTCGCAAAGCGCTCGGCCTGTTCGCCAACATCCGCCCGATGCGCATTTATGACGCGCTGATCGAGCAATCGCCGCTAAAGCCCGCAATCGTTGAGAACGTGGATTTCGTCATGTTCCGCGAGCTCACCGGCGGCTCCTATTTCGGCGCCAAGACCCGCAGCGATACCGAAGCGAGCGATGCGTGCGTCTATTCCGTCGCGGAGATTGAGCGCATCACGCATGCGGCCTTCGCCGCCGCGCGAGCCCGGCGCGGCAAGGTGACATCCGTTGATAAAGCCAATGTACTGGAAACCAGCCGCCTCTGGCGCGATGTCGTCAGCCGCATCCATGCCGCTCACTATGCCGACGTGAAATTGGAGCATGCGCTGGTGGATTCCACTGCGATGGTGCTGATCCGCAACCCGCGCGCTTTCGATGTCATCCTCACCGAAAATATGTTCGGCGATATTCTTTCCGACGAAGCTTCCGTGCTGGGCGGCTCGATCGGGCTTGCGCCATCCGCTTCGCTGGGCGCGGGCGGGCCGGGCTTGTTTGAGCCCGTGCACGGCTCGGCGCCCGATATCGCGGGGCGCGATTTGGCGAACCCGATCGGCGCCATTCTCTCCGTCGCTCTTCTCTTACGCTATGGGCTCAAGTTGAACGATGAAGCAGCCGCGGTGGAAGCCGCGGTGGAAGCGGCGATCGATCAGGGCGCGCGCAGCGCGGACCTCGGCGGACCGCTTGGCTGCCGCGCCATGACGGCCTGGATCATCGACAATATCGACCGCGCGATCAGCACGCATCATCGCGTGCAGATGCATTGGGCCTAAGCCGCGCTCAACGCGACGCGCAAGCGCCAATCATTCGCCTTGCCGCTGCAGCGCATGCTTGAACGCCGGCCGCTCGGCCAGGCGGTCGAGATAGGCGCGACAGTTCGGCTTCATGCGCGCTTCAAGACCGACGGAGCGGCCCAGCATAAGCGCGAAATGTACGGCGATGTCGGCCATGGTGAAGCGATCGGCGCACAAAAATTCTTTGCCGCCCTCCAACGCCGCCTCGACGCTGCGCAGGCGCGAGAGATACCAGATCGAATAATCCTCCGCCGCTTGCGGCAAACGCCGCTCCGGCGGTTCGAGCCGCGTGTAGCGCATGACGATCGCCAACGGGAACGTCAGCGTCGCATCGCTGCGGAATAGCCAATTGAGATAGGCGCCGTACTCCACCTCGCTCGAATCGAGGCGCAGCGCGTTGGGCTGATGCGTTTCGGCGAGATAGTGGCAGATGGCGGAAGATTCCGTCAGCGTCACGCTTTTTTCGATGAAGGTCGGGACGGTGCCGAGCGGATTGATGTCGAGATAGCCGGGAAAAGCCGTTCGCGGCGGGAACGGCATGTTGATCAATTCATATTCCAGCCCCAGCTCCTCCAGCGCCCAGAGCGCGCGGAAAGAGCGCGCGTTGCGGCAATGGTAGAGCTTCATCGCCGTCAGCTCCGCCAAACAGTGGCTGACGCCGGCTCCGCTTCGCCGCCCTCGTACTGGCGCAGCTCGTTGCGGCCGACCACCATGTGATGCACTTCATCGGGGCCATCGGCGATGCGCAGCACGCGCTGCTGCGCATACATCTTGCCCAGCGGCGACCATTGCGAAAGCCCCGTCGCGCCATGCATCTGAATGGCCTGATCGATGATCAGGGCCGCGCGCTCGGGGATCATCGCCTTGATCATATGCACCCAAACGCGCGCTTGTTGATTGCCCAGCACATCCATCGCGCGCGCGGCCTTCAGCACCATGAGGCGCATGGCCTCGATCTCAATGCGCGCACGGGAGATGGTCTCCATGTTGCCGCCATTGTGCACCAGCTTCTTGCCGAACGCCGTACGCGAGAGGCCACGCCGGATCATGAGATCGAGCGCATGCTCGGCCGCGCCCACCGAGCGCATGCAATGGTGGATGCGCCCGGGCCCCAGGCGCAATTGCGAAATCTCAAAGCCGCGCCCCTCGCCCAGCAGCACGTTTTCCTTCGGCACGCGGACATTCTCGAATTTGAGATGCATGTGGCCGCGCGGGGCGTCGTCTTCGCCCAGCACGTACATCGGGCCCAACACCGTCAAGCCGGGCGTTCCCATCGGCACCAGGATTTGTGATTGTTGGCGATAAGGCTTCGCGTCCGGGCTCGTCTTCACCATGGTGATGAGGATTTTGCAGCGCGGATCGCCGGCGCCGGAAATGTAATACTTCTCGCCGTTGATTACCCAATCGTCGCCATCAAGCACGGCGCGCGTCTCGATGTTGCGCGCATCGGAGGAAGCCACGCCCGGCTCCGTCATCGCGTAGGCGGAGCGTATTTCCCCGCGCAGCAGCGGCTCAAGCCAGCGCGCCTTCTGCTCGGGCGTGCCGACGCGCTCAAGCACCTCCATGTTGCCCGTATCGGGCGCGGCGCAATTCATCACCTCGGACGCGAGCCGGTTCTTGCCAAGTTCAACGGCGAGATAAGCGTAATCGAGGTTCTTCAGCCCTTCGCCCGTGCCGGCGTCAGGCAGAAAAAAATTCCATAGCCCCTGCTTCTTCGCCTCATCCTTGGCGCCCTCCAGCAGCTCGAGCTGGCCAGGCGCGAATGTCCAAGGATCGTCCTTCTTTTCGTCGAGCTTGAAATACGCGACCGACATCGGCTCGACCACCTCGCTTACGAAGCGGCGCACATGCGCATGAAGCGGAACAGCCGCTTCCGACATGCGCAGATCGTTCAGATCGTCGAGCGGGTTAAAGCCAAAAGATGTCGTCGGCGATTTCGACCCCGAATCCATGCGGGCCTCCCCTATTGTTCAATACCCAAGCAAGCGTGCGTAGCGATCACGGTGATAGGCGGCGCTGCCGAATGCGGCCTCACACACGCGCGCACGGCGCATGTAGAAGCCGCAAATGTGCGCGTCGGTCATGCCGATGCCGCCGTGCAATTGCACCATTTCGTTGGACACAAGATGGAACGTGTCGCTCATCTTGGCTTTGGCCAGGCTGACGAGCTCGGCCGCATCCGGCGACTCGTCATCGAGCGCGGTCAGCGCCGCTTCCACGGCGGAGCGCGCCAGTTCAAGCTCTGTATAAAGCGCCGCCGCGCGATGCTGCAGCGCCTGGAAAGCGCCAATCACCTGCCCGAACTGCACGCGTGTTTTCAGATAATCGAGCGTGATCGCGAACGCATGCTCGGCGGAGCCAAGCATTTCCGCGCAGAGCCCCGCACAGGCGCGATCGAGCGTAGGCTCCAGAATCGCCCAACCTTGATCGATTGCGCCGATCACGGCGTCCGCCCCTACTTTCACGTCGGCGAACGCCAACGCCGCGTAGCCGCGACTATCAGCCAATTTTAGGCGCTGTCGCTCCAGGCCGCCCGCGTTGCTCTCCACCAGAAAAAGCGTGAGGCCGTCAGTTTCGCCCGCGCGGCCCGCCGTGCGCGCCGCGACGATGAAGGCGTCCGCACTCATGCCCTCCATCACGAACGTCTTGGCGCCGTTGAGCACGAAGCCCGCGCCCTCGCGCCGCGCGGCGAGCACAATGCGCGCGGGCGCATGGTGGGCGCCTTCATCGACAGCGAGCGAGATAATCGCCGCACCCGAAGCGATCTTGGGCAACCACGCCGCTTTTTGCGCGGGCGAACCGCCGCGCGTGAGCGCCGTGGCGGCCGCCAGACCCGAGATCAAGAGCGGCGAAGCCGCGAGCGTGCGGCCAAGCTCGCCGAGCACGAGGCCCATGGTGAGATTGCCGAGATCAGCGCCGCCATTGGCTTCCGGCGTGACGATTCCGGCCCAGCCAAGCTCGCCGATCTCCTTCCAGAGCGTGGGATCGAACGCGCCATCCGCGCCGCCGTCGCGCACGCGGCGCAACGCATTGATGGGGCTGCGCTCATCCGCCCAAGCCTTGGCGGCGTCGCGGAGCATTTCCTGTTCTTCGCTCAACACCGCCACGCGTCGCCTCCTCTGCGTTTAGAAGATTTCAAACAGGCCCGCCGCGCCCATGCCGCCGCCGACGCACATGGTCACCACGCCCCACTTGTAGCCGCGCCGCTTGCCTTCGTGCAGGATGTGGCCCGCGGTGCGCGCGCCAGTCATGCCGTAGGGATGGCCGATCGAGATGGCGCCGCCGGAGATGTTGTATTTCGCCGGATCGATGCCGAGCTTGTCGCGGCAATAGAGGCATTGGCTCGCGAACGCTTCGTTCAGCTCCCACATGTCGATGTCGTCGATCTTGAGGCCGTTGCGCTCAAGCAATTTGGGAATGGCGAACACCGGGCCGATGCCCATTTCCTCCGGGCCGCAGCCGGCCACGGCCATGCCGCGATAGGCGCCCAGCGGCTCAAGCCCGCGCCGTTCGGCTTCCTTGGCCTCCATCAGCACCGCGGCGGCTGCGCCATCCGACAATTGCGAGGCGTTGCCGGCGGTGACGTACTTGCCTTCCTGAATGAAGAGCCCGCCTTTGAACACGGGCTGAAGCTTTTGCAGATCGGCCAGGATCGTTTGCGGGCGATTGCCTTCATCCTGGCGCAGCGTGACCTCTTTTTCGCTGATCTCGCCGGTTTCCTTGTTCTGCACCTGCATGATCGACTTCAGCGGCGCGATTTCGGCGTCGAACACGCCTGCGGCTTGCGCGGCGGCCGTGCGCTGCTGTGGTTGCAGCGCGTATTCATCCTGCACCTCGCGGCTGATGCCGTAACGCTCGGCCACGATTTCGGCGGTTTCGATCATGGAAGCGCGGCGGAGCTCAGGGATGTGCTCATCGAGCCACGCATCGCCGGCGCGGTAGCGGTTTTGCTTATCGTTCTGCACCAGGCTGATCGATTCTAGCCCGCCGCCGACCGCCACCGGCGCGCCGTCGTTGACGATGTATTTCGCCGCCGTCGCGATACCCATAAGGCCGGACGAGCATTGGCGATCCACACTCATGCCGGCGACGGATTTCGGCAAGCCGGCGCGCAGCGCCGATTGGCGCGCGATGTTGAAGCCGGTCGAGCCCTGCTGCATCGCGCAGCCCATCACGACATCATCGATTTCACCGGGATCCACTTTCGCGCGCTTCACCGCTTCGGCGATCACATGGCCGCCAAGCTCGGCGCCGGAGGTGTTGTTGAACGCGCCGCGATAGGCCCGGCCGATCGGGGTGCGCGCGGTGGAGATGATGACGGCTTCGCGCATGGGAGGCGCCTTTCTAAAAGCTGCGGACCTGGCACATCGGACCCTGGCCGGCGCCGGTCAGCCGCCACAAACAGGAACCGTAATTCTGGTTTCTGCCTGAAGCCTCCCCCGCTTGTCAATCACGCCGTTGCGGCAAGCGGCGCTTGACCGAATGCGGCGCTGCGGCGAGATTGAACGTGAATTAAGTTTCCGGTTTTGGAGGGAGTGCCATGAGCGCGCCATTGGAAGGCATCCGCGTGCTGGATTTCGGCCGCTACATCGCAGGCCCCTATTGCGCGGCGCTGCTGGCGGAGTTCGGCGCGGACGTGATCCGCATCGAAAAGCGCGACGGCAGCGAGGATCGCTGGGTGCTGGCTGTCTCCAGCAATGGCGAGGGGCCGCTGTTCATGCAGATGAACCGCAACAAGCGCTCGCTGACGCTCGATCCCGCCAGCGCCGAGGGGCGCGAGGTGGTGAAGCGCCTCGTTGAAACCGCCGACATCGTGGTGGCGAACTTGCCCGCGCCGGCGCTGATCTCCATGGGGCTGGATTACGCGACGCTGAGCGCGATCAACCCGCGCATCATCCTCGTCACCAGTTCGGCCTTCGGCGCGACCGGGCCTTTGGCGCGCAGCGTGGGCTTTGACGGCATCGGCCAGGCCATGTCGGGCGCGGTCTATATGACGGGGGAACCCGATCAGCCGTATCGCGCGGCGGTGAATTGGGTGGATTTCAGCACCGCGCTGCACAGCGCCTTTGGCGCCATGGTCGCGCTCGCCGCGCGCGAAAAGACCGGGCGCGGGCAAGTGGTCGAAGGCTCGTTGCTGATGACGGCGATCGCGCTGGTGAACGGCTCGCTGATCGAGCAGGCGATCAATGCGCCGAACCGCGTTCCCTCGGGCAATCGCGGGCAAACCGCCGCCCCTGTCGACATCTGCCGCACCAAGGATGGATGGCTGCTCGTGCAGGTGGTCAGCCAGCCGCTCTATGCGCGCTGGGCTAAACTGATGGGCGAACCGGAATGGCTGGACGATCCGCGCTTCGCCAACGACGAATTGCGCGGGCGGCACAATGATCTAATCAACGGCCGCATGGCGCGCTGGTGCGCCGAACGCACCAGCGAAGAATGCATCGCCGCACTGAGCGAAGCGAAAATCCCTTGCGGCCCCGTCCTTACCGCGCAGCAGGCGCTCGATCATCCGCAAATCGCGGCGCTCGACCTTCTGCAACCGGTCGATTATCCGGGGCTTCCCAAGCCCGCGCCGGTGGCGCGCGCGCCGCTCAACCTCTCCGACACGCCCGGCGGCATCCGCCATCGCGCGCCCACATTGGGCGAGCACACACAGGACGTCCTTGCGGAACTGGGCTATTCAAGTAGCGACATCGCCGGCCTGCGCGAACGCGGGACGATCTAAGCCTCACCAGGCTTCGCCATGCGGCCTGATCTCTGTCAGGAACGACCAGGCGGAGCGATCCTGCTGCGTGAGGTGGAACGCTTCCTCCG
>DAOMPU010000048.1:0-6538 GCA_035444925.1 Terricaulis sp.
CCACGGGATGCCCGTCCGAGCCATCGAGGCGCAGCACGGGATCGAGATTGCCGCTGGTCACGTCGCTCAGCACAAGCAGCGTCTGCCCCGCCCGCAGGTTGACCTGATACGTGTGCGCGGGCGTCTCGTTGCTGATCTCGCCCTCGTATTGCGCGATCTGCCGGCCCTCCAGCGTCGAGAAGTCGAACGGCACGGTCGCGTTCGGGTCGATCGCCAACGAAAGGACCAGCTCGCCCTGCCCTTGGCGCCCGAAACTGCTGGCCACTAGCTCGTAGCGCCCGCTGCGCGGGGCGCGGTAGATGATCTGCGAATTGAGATCGCCCTCGCCGACATCGTCATTATCGGCCAGCACGGCGCCGCTCGCGTCGCGCAGCATCAGCGTCGTATCGAGCCCCTGGCTCAGCGCGAAGGTTGAAGCGACAAAGATGTCATCTTCCCGCAGCTCCACCGGAAAGCGCGCTTCGGCGGCCTCGCGGCTCAGCGTCACGCGCTCTTCGCGCAGCACGCGCGCCGCGCGCGAAAGGCCCACATCCAGGCCGCGGCGGATCACGAGTTCAAACGCGCCGGTCGCTTCGCCGTATCCGGTCACGATCGCGGTGTAAGCCCCGCTGGCGCCCGCCACATGCACGATGCGCGAGGTAAGCACGCCCGACGCCTGGTCATCATTCTCGGCCACCTGCGCGCCGTCCGGCCCATTCAACGTGAGCACCGTGTCGAGATCGCTGGCGATGGTGGACAGCGTGACGATCTCGCCCGCTTCAAGCTGCAGTTCAAACGCCGCGCGCGCGCCGCCCGTTTCGATAGCGCCCGATCGCCGCTCTTCAATGCGTTCCTGGCCCGCCGCGCTTCCGGTGATGAGCAAAACCGCGAAAAGGCTGATCAGCGCGCGCATGAGGACTCCCCGGCGATCAAATCGCCGCCGCTATCGGCGCATTTTGGCGGAGCGCCGCGCAAAACAAAAGGGCCGCCCTTGCGGACGGCCCTTCGATTTTCAATGCCAGCCGGCGCTTAGGCGCGCAGCTTCGCCAGCACTTCGGCGCTGACCGCCTTGGGCACTTCTTCGTAATGGGAGAATTCCATTACGTACGAAGCGCGCCCCTGGCTGAACGAGCGCAGCGTGTTCACGTAGCCGAACATATTGGCCAGCGGCACTTGCGCGTTGATGATGGTGGCGTTGCCGCGCATGTCCTGGCCTTGGATCATGCCCCGGCGCGAATTCAGATCGCCGATCACCGAGCCCACATATTCTTCGGGGCTCGTGACTTCGACCTTCATCACCGGCTCAAGCAGGCGCGCGTCGCCCTTCTCTTTCAGTTCGCGGAACGCAGCTTGCGCGGCGATCTGGAAGGTCAGCACGTTGGAGTCGACGTCGTGATAGGCGCCGTCCACCAGGCGGGCGGTCACGTCGATGACGGGGAAGCCGGCCAGCAGGCCATTTTCCTTCGCCATTTCCAGGCCCTTTTGCACGCCGGGGATATATTCCTTCGGCACCACGCCGCCGACGATCTTGTTCTCGAACACAAAGCCCGTGCCCGGCTCGCCCGGCTCGAACTCGATCTTCACGCGCGCGAACTGGCCCGAACCGCCAGTTTGCTTCTTGTGCGTG
Source organism: Terricaulis sp. (assembly GCA_035444925.1). Classification (GTDB taxonomy): domain Bacteria; phylum Pseudomonadota; class Alphaproteobacteria; order Caulobacterales; family Aquidulcibacteraceae; genus Vitreimonas. Next base: position 1,607 of record DAOMPU010000048.1, read on the forward strand.
TAATCGATCGTGGCCGCACGGCCGATCTTTTCGCGATAGGCCACCTGCGGGGCGCCCACATTGGCTTCCACCTTGTAGGTGCGGCGCAGGATATCGACCTTAATGTCCAAGTGCAGTTCGCCCATCCCCTTGAGGATGGTTTGGCCGCTTTCCTGATCCGTGCTCACGCGGAAGCTCGGATCTTCGTTGGCGAGCTTCGAGAGCGCCACGCCCAGCTTTTCCTGGTCGGCCTTCGATTTCGGCTCGATCGCCACTTCGATAACCGGCTCGGGGAATTCCATGCGCTCGAGGATCACCGGCTTTTGCGGATCGCACAGCGTATCGCCGGTGCGCACTTCCTTGAGGCCGGCGAGCGCGAGAATATCGCCCGCATAGGCTTCCTTGATGTCTTCGCGGTTGTTGGCGTGCATCAGCAGCATGCGGCCCGCGCGCTCTTTCTTGTCGCGCGTGGCGTTCAGCAGCGCATCGCCCGCGTTCAGCACGCCCGAATAGATGCGGCAGAACGTGATCGTGCCGACGAAGGGGTCGTCCATGATCTTGAACGCCAGCAGCGAGAGCGGCTCGCTGTCATCGGACTTGCGCACAAGCTCCTTTTCCGGATCGTCCATGTCCACGCCCTTGATGGCGGGGCGGTCGGTCGGGGCCGGCAGGTAATCGACGACGGCGTCCAGCAGCGGCTGCACGCCCTTGTTCTTGAAGGCCGAGCCGCAGAACATCGGATACCAGGCGCCCTTCAGCACCGCGGCGCGGATCAGGCGCTTCAGCGTGGCGTTATCGGGCTCTTCGCCGTCCAGGTACTTTTCCATCACCGCGTCATCGAGCTCGACGGCGGCTTCGATCAGGCCCGAGCGATACTCGGCGGCCTTGTCTTTCAGATCATCGGGAATGTCCGTGACATCGAACTTCATGCCCGAGGGATCATCCTTCCAGATGATCGCCTTCATCTCGACCAGATCGACCATGCCGCGGAAAGTGGATTCCGCGCCGATCGGCAATTGCATCGGCACCGGGCGCGCGCCCAGGCGCTTCTTGATGTCCTCGACGCACATGTAAAAATCGGCGCCGGTCTTATCCATCTTGTTGGCGAAGATGATGCGCGGCACCTTGTACTTGTCGCCCTGGCGCCAAACGGTTTCGGTTTGCGGCTCAACGCCCTGGTTGCCGTCGAGCACCACCACCGCGCCGTCGAGCACGCGCAAGCTGCGCTCAACCTCGATGGTGAAATCGACGTGGCCGGGCGTGTCGATGATGTTGAGGCGCTTGTCTTTCCAGAAGGTCGTGGTCGCGGCGGAGGTGATCGTGATGCCGCGCTCTTGCTCCTGCTCCATCCAGTCCATCGTGGCCGCGCCATCGTGGACTTCGCCGAGCTTATGGCTCTTGCCGCTGAAGAACAGAATCCGCTCGGTCGTCGTCGTCTTGCCCGCATCGATGTGGGCCATGATGCCGAAGTTGCGATAGTCTTCGATTTTGTACTGACGAGGCATGACAATTCTGTCCGTTGTTCGGAGGAGCGCCGGCTTCCAGCCGGCAAGCCGGCAAGATGCCGGCGGTCCCTAAGGGATCACCAGCGGTAGTGTGAGAATGCGCGGTTGGCTTCGGCCATCCGGTGCGTGTCTTCGCGCTTTTTCACGGCGTTGCCGCGATTGTTGGACGCGTCGATCAGCTCGCCCGCGAGGCGCTCTTGCATGGTGTTTTCGTTGCGCGCGCGCGCGGCGCCAACGAGCCAGCGGATCGCCAGCGCCTGACGGCGCTCGGGGCGGACTTCAACCGGCACCTGATAGGTGGCGCCGCCGACCCGGCGCGAGCGCACTTCAACGTGCGGCGCGACGTTATCGAGCGCATCGCGGAACGCCTCGATCGAGGGGCGCTTCAGCTTCTTCTCGACCGTATCGAGCGCGCCATAGACGATCTGCTCAGCGACCGACTTTTTGCCCTCGTACATGATGTAATTCATGAACTTGGTCAGCACGAGATCGCCATGGACGGGATCGGGCAGAACTTCGCGCGGCTCGGCGCGGTGACGGCGAGACATAATCTAATTCCTTATTTCGGACGCTTGGCGCCGTAGTGCGAACGGCGTTGCTTACGGTCTTTGACGCCTTGAGTATCAAGCACGCCGCGCAGGATGTGATAGCGCACGCCCGGCAAGTCCTTCACGCGGCCGCCGCGGATCAGCACGACCGAGTGTTCCTGCAGATTGTGGCCTTCGCCCGGGATGTAGCACACCGCTTCGATGCCGGTGGTCAGGCGCACCTTGGCGACCTTGCGAAGCGCCGAGTTCGGCTTCTTCGGCGTCGTGGTGTAAACCCGGGTGCAAACGCCGCGGCGCTGCGGGCAAGCCTTCAGGGCCGGGGCCTTGTTGCGCACCGGCTTGGGGTGCCGCGGCTTGCGGATCAGTTGGTTGATCGTCGGCAATTTCGCCTCTTCTTCCGTCCGTACTTTCAAACTCGATAAGCGCGCCAGCGGGCCCTTGGGGGAGCCGCTTGAGGCGCGCTTCGCGTAAATCCAATCGGCGGGGCCCGGGGCCGTAAATCGTGGCGATGGGCAGCCGTTCCGAATGAAGGGGTGCTCTTAAGGGCCGGCCCCCGCCCCGTCAAGCCGATGGCGTCACCCGGCGGTCGGATTCCGGGGGTCCAAGGGCAGCCCCTCGGCCTGGCGGCGTTTCAGCAGCCGGAGCCACCCGTGCAGCGCCTCGCAATCGAGCCCGTGCATCATCAGGCGAAACCCCGCCTGCAGGGTCGAAAGCGGCACCAGGGGGTGCCCGTTTTTGACGAAGGAGAGGTGGTAATCAGTCCCCAGGATCTTGCCGATATAGATGGCGACGGGCTCGTCCAGCTGCAAGGAATTGGACGCGCGGATGAAATCGGCCCGGGGCAGCATCAACGCATAAAGTGGAGTGTAAACCTCCACCGCCGTCTGCACGTCCACGAAATTGAGCGCCCCCTTCTTGGTCGGCGGGATGTCGAACGGCCCATCCGTAATCATCGAAAAATCCGGCCGCGCCACGGGTGCGAGGTCACGCCTCTGCGCGCGCAGGCTCTGGTTCAGCTGGATGATGAAATTGAACACGTTGAGGTCGTGCTGGAGGAAGACGTTGTCTTCCAGATCCTTCAGCGTGCGCGGCCGCAGCGGCACGGTCTCCACCTCCACCGGCCCCGCATTCGCCTTGATGAAGGCCAAGAGCTCGGTGCCGACATGGAAGTGCCGGCGGATCAGCAGGTTCGCGTCCGGCGTCCCAAAAGTGGCCAGGCCCCAATGGATGGTCTTGTGCAGAAGCCCGTTGAGATTGGGATGATGCGGGCTGATCGCCCGCAGCAGCTTCACCAGCAGGAAGAAGCTGAACACAAACGGCCGGATGACGTTGAACATCCAGCGCCGCGACCACGAAGAGCCCCCGCGCAGCAGCGCCGCCTTGGCCTCCGCATCGATCGGCAAGCTCTGATCCAGCGCCAGCGCCAGCCAGGGATTGGGATCCTTGGGGTCGTAATCGGCAAGGCTCAAATCGGCCAAGGTCACGCCGCGATCTCCTCGATCTGCAGCGCATAGAGGCGCGCCGTCACTTCCGCGGTGCGCACGATGCGCTCGGCCACGGCTTCATCCGGCAGGACCATCGCCAGCATCGCCTTGAATTCCTCGATGTGCTCGGCATCGTTTTCGCCGTGATAAAGCAGAAAACGCACGGCTTCGTCGGCCAAGCTAAGCTGCGCCTTCACTTGGCGGCCCCATTCCTGCGCCTTGATCGAGCCCAGCCCTTCGATGATCCACATCGCGCCGAGCAATCCGAACGGATTGGGCTGGCTGGCCTGATGATACATCCAGGCCGAAAGCGCTTCCGAGCCGATATTCTTCCGCCCGCCCTGGATCACTTCCAGCGCCCCGCCCGAAGCCACGAAATCCGCTTCCAGCAAGCGAAAATCGCGATGCTCCGTCACCGCGTGGCGCATCAAAGTTGAGCGCAGCTCCAGATGCGCCTCATCAATGTTGGACGCCGCGCGCGACATCCAAAGCGCGCCCTCTTTCACCTGCTGGCGGATCTGCACCAGGAAGGCGTGATAATCGCTGAGTTCAAAGCGCCCGCGCGAAAGCTTGCGGATCAGCGGCGTCTGCTCCAGGCGCCCTTCGAACTCGGTGAACACGATCGTGAGCTTGCGCAGCACGTCAGCGACGCCATCGCTCATCACACCGCCTCCAGCATCATGAAGCCCACCAGCGCGCGCCCGCTTTCGGGCACCACGCACAGAATTTTCTGCCCGCGCTCCAGCTTGCCGCTTTTGATCAGCGCATCGAGCATCAGCCAGATCGAGGCCGAGCCCACATTGCCGCTTTGGCGCAGCACCGAAAACCATTTCTCCTCCGGCACCATGCCGGCGGTATTTTCCAGCAGCGACACGATCTCCGCGCGCAGCGATTTGGCCGAATAATGCACCAGGCAATGATCGACCTCCGCCGGCACGATGCGCCCTTCATCCACCTTCTGCAGATAAACGCCCACCCACGCGCGGATCACGCGTTTCAGCAGCTCGAAATCCTGCAGCAGCGCGATGGCGCCGTCAGCGAAGGCTTGGCCCGGGCCCACGCGCCCCCAGAACGCATGCGCATCGGTGCGCGCGTCAATCGCCGCGCCGGCCCACATACACGGCTCAAAGCGGTCGGCCAGCGACACCACGTCGATGAATTCAATCCGCAACGCGCCGGGCCGGGGCTTCGGCTCGATCACGATCGCGCCCGCGCCATCGGAGAGCGTGAAACGCAGAAAATCCGCTTCGGGGCGCAGCCGCCCCTTCTCGTCCACCAGCGCCGTGCCTTCGTAGAAGCTCGGCCTGAACCAGCGCGAGGAAAATTCGCCCGCGCACGCGGCGGCGGCCTCATGCTCGCCCGCGCGCACATTAAGCCACGCGGTTTTCGCCGCCATCAGTGATGAGCCGCACACCG
>DAOMPU010000048.1:6571-11911 GCA_035444925.1 Terricaulis sp.
AGCAGATCGCCCTGCGTGGTCGCCGCCGCCAGCAGGCCAAGATCGCGCGGCTCCAGCCCCGCCGCCTCCAGCGCCGCGCGCACCGCGAGCGCACACATCTCAGCATTCGAATGCGAAACCGCCCCGTCAGGCGCCATCGCATAATGGCGCCCTTCCACGCCGTTCCAGCGCAGCGCCTTTTTGCCGAACAGGCTGTCGCGCCCGGCGATGCGGCCCAGATGATCCTCCATCTGGTCGTTGCCGATGACGGGGCCTGGAAGGAAAGCGCCCGCGCCGGTGATGTAGCCGTCTCGAAGTCCGCCCATGCCGGTCACCTTAGCCGCCCGATTGCGGCGCAGCGCCGTGCGAGCCTAAGGCGAATTTGCGGCCAAGGCCTCACCAATCTCGGGGCCCAAGCCGCCCCGTCCAGCAAAAAGCGGCGGACCTTTCGGCCCGCCGCTTGATGCTCAGCTTCTTCCGTGTGGTTAGAACCGTGCGCTGGCGCCCACGAAGAAGGTCCGGCCGATTTCGTTGACCGGGAACGGCGCACGCACCGAAGCGCGATCCGGCTTCTGCTCCGTGAAGTTGTTCACGCCGCCATAGACGCGCACGCGATCGCTCATGAAGTCATAAGCGACGTACAGGTCATGGACCGAACGCGCGCTCCAGGTCTCGTAGCCCGCCGGCACGTTGCCGCGCCGCTCGGTCTCGTCGAACCAGCTGTAGCCGTAGTTCACGGTGAAGCCGGCGATCTGCCAGGTCGCGTCGAACACGGCCTGCCATTCCGGCTGGCCCGGGCGGCCGAGCTCGGACACCGACGGTGCAAGCGCGGAGTCTTGGAACTCCCAGCTTTCCAGCTTCGTCACGTTCAGCGCGAGGTGGAAGCGGCCGATGCTCGACAGGCCCCAATCGGCCGGATCAAGCATGTAGCGCACCGCCAGATCGTAGCCGCTCACCGTGAACGCCGCCACGTTGACGGACGTGCTGGTGAAGTCGGAGATGCCGCCCGCCGGGATGGCCCACGCGGGGATCGCCGAAGGGGTGCGTTCGATCAGCGTGCAATATTGGTTCGGCTGGGCGAAGTCGTAGCAGAAACCGGCCATCTGGTTCAGGCTCAGGAACTGCACGGCATCCGTCAGCTCGATGTCCCAATAATCCAGCGCGATCGACAGACCCGGCAGGAAGCCCGGCTCGAACACAAAGCCATACGTGATGGTTTCGGCCTCTTCCGGCTTCAGGTTCGGGTTGCCGCCCGTCAGGCCCGGGATCGTCGTGGACGTTGTGTTCTGCCAGGTGTCGGGATCGTACGCGACGCCCAGCGCCGCGAACGCAGCGATGCAGTTCGTCACCCGCAGCGGCGTGCCGTCATAGACGTTGTCCGTGTCGCACGGATCGCCCGAAGTGGAGCCGAACGTGATCTGCTGCGGCAGATAGAGTTCGGTGATGTTCGGCGCGCGGACGGCGGTCGCCATCGTGCCGCGAAGCATCAGCCAATTCGTGGGCGAGTAGCGCACGCCGGCCTTCCAGGTCTCGGTGCTGCCGATGCTCGAATAGTTCGAGATCCGGTACGCGCCGTCGATGGTCAGATTTTCGGCCAGCGGCATGTCGCGCAGCAGCGGCAGCGAGACTTCCGCGAACGCTTCCGAAACGTGGAACGCGCCGCGGCTGTCGATGCCTTGGCCGTTCCAGAACAGATCTTCAGGCGCCGAGAGCGTCTGCGCGTAATCGTCGAAATCGAACTCGCTTTCCTCTTCGCGGTATTCAGCGCCGAGGACGAACGCGATCGGGCCGCCCGGGAGGCGGAAGTCGCCGGTCGTGCCGGAGACGAAGCCGGTCAGCACGGACTGGGTGATCGTCTCCTTGTTGTACATATTGGTCATGACCCAATCGATCGACGCTTGGGACATGACGCCGTTGCCGAAGACGTTCATCGGCACGCAGGTGCCGGCCGCCCAGGTCTCGCCGCCCACCGCGTTGTCGCGGCACACCGGGCCAGCGCCGTTGTCCACCACGTCGATCGCCGCGAGCCAACGCTCGTTGTTACGCGTGCGATAGCGCTGATCGGAAACGGTCGTGCCCCAGGTGTAGGAGATGTTGTAGTCCAACCAATCGGTGATTGAGCCTTCGAGGCCAACGACCGCGCGGAAGGTGTCGCGCGTGACGTCGTGGTCGAGCGTGCCGAGATCGAAATTGTCGCGCAGCATGAGCACGCCGATTTCGCCCTGGTCCACGGTGCCGCCCGGCGCCGTCGCCGCGTTGCGGATGCTGGCCGGCATGAACGGGTTGTCGAGGAACATCCAGGTGCCGAAATCGTAGGTCGGCTGGCCGACGAAATACGTCTCGGTGTGCGCCCATTTGAACTCACCAATCACGCGGTGGCGATTGGTGATGTCAAAGTGGCTGCGCGCGTTGATGGTCCAGCGATCGAGATCGGGGATCAGCTGGTCGTTGAAGTCTTCCAGACGCGAGCCGTCGCCACCTTGCATGAAGGCGCCGCCGACATAGGTGCCTTCGGTCCAGGCCGAGCCGTCGCCGTTATAGTCGATGCCGGTCCAGGTCGAGGGCGTGTCCGGATCATCCGCGCCAGTGGCGCAGGCGTAGAAGAAGCCGTAATCGCCGTCGCAATCGGTCAGGAACGAGCCGCCCATCGAGGTGTCGATGTAGCGCGCGTTGCGCACGATGTTGCCGCTGATGATGGCCTCGGCGTTGCCGGGGGCGATGATGTCGCGTTCCCAATAATCGAGCGCATGCGTGACCGAATATTCGGCGCCGACCATCACGTTGCCGCGGCCGCCGGCGAAATTCATGCCCCACAGCGCGCTCAAGAACTCGCTGCCGCCGCCGCCTTGCTCGGTCCAGCCATGCTGGCCGCGCACTTGGAAGCCTTCAAAGTCGGTGCGCATCACGAAGTTGACGACGCCGGTCACCCCGTCCGCGCCGTACACGGCCGAGGCGCCGCCGGTCAGCACTTCGATCCGCTCGATCATGTCGATCGGGATCGTGTTGATGTCCACGGCCGCGCTGCCTTCAAGGCCCGCAACGTGGCGGCGCCCATCCACCAGGACGAGCGTGCGGTTGGTGCCGAGCGAGCGAAGATCGAGCAGGTTCTGCCCTTGCAGGCCGCCGCCATTGCCGGTGTCGGCGGAATCTTCGGTGGTGAACGAATTGGTCAGCGCCGGCATGTCGCGCGCGAAATCGGTAAGGTTGGTCGCGCCCGATTGCTGGATCGTCTGCGCATCGACCGACGCGACAGGGTTTGAGAATTCAAAGTCAGGCTGACGGATGCGGGTGCCGGTGACGACGATCGCATCGTCCTCGGTCACGCCATCCTGGGCGAGCGCCGCCGCCGGCGTCAGCGCCGCGGCGAACGCCATGACGCCAAGCGCCGTAGAATATTGAAGAATGTTCCGCGGCTTCACGGAGCCAATACGCTTCGTCATGAGGATCCCCTCGCTACGCTCGGCCAGGCCCCCGCCAAGAGGCCTTGCCAACCGTCAACCGCGCCGAGCGCCAGTCGCACAGCAGGCGGTTCGCTCGAGGGGTTCATGCCCCCCTCGCATTTTGAGCAAGCTAGCGCCGCATTTTCGCCACTGCAAACCTAAGATGACAAAATGCAGGCGGTTCTATGTATGCCGCAGCAATAGGGTCACGGCGCCGCCTTCTTAGGCGTAGTGGACGGAACCGCGGCCGCCTCATAAGGTATCTGGAACCAGAGAAAGCCCCATGAAAACCGCCCTTTTCACTCTTGCCCTAGCGATAGCCGCCGCCGGCTTCGCGGCCTCCTCCTCCGCGCAACAAACCGGCGCCGATCCGATCGCCGAATGCCGCGCCGCCCACGCCGCCGACGCGCAGGCCCGGATAAATTGCCTGGAGCAAGCCATCGCCCGCATGCAGGGGCGAGTCGTTGAGGCCGAGCAGCAAGCGGCGCAGGCCCAGCAACAAGCCGCCGCCCAGCAACCGCAGGCCAGCGGGCGCCCCGGCTGGTCCCTGCCTGGCTTCCGCACGCAACAAGACAGCGAGGAGCGCGAAGAGGTGCGGGTGCAGATCACCCGCGTTCGCTATACGGGCGATGGCTACGGCCTGTTCACAACCGCCGATGGCAAGGTCTGGCGCGAGACGGTCGCCGCCCCGTCGCGCCGGCGCCTCGACGCCGACGAAACCTACGAAGCCACCATCCATCGCAGCATGTTCGGCTTCCGTATGAACGTCGACGGGATCCGCTGGGAGTACAAGATCGAGCCGCTGAATTAGGAGCAGGTTCCTTGGGCGGGTCCGGAGGTCGCGCGGCTCTCACGCCGGCGGAAGCAGCAAGCCTGCAAGCCGCGTTCGTCGCACTGCAGCGCGGAGATGTCGTCGGTGCGACGACGGCAGTGCGCGCGATCCTCAAAGCCGCGCCCGCCTCCGCCGATGCGTTGCACTTGCTGGCGCTCTGCTTGCGCCATTCTGGCGATGCCGCCGGCGCAGTCCATGCGTTCGAGCAAGCCTTGAGCGTCGCGCCTGAGCATCCCGACGTCCTCAACAATTACGCCTCCCAGCGCGCACGCATGGGCGAACCCGCCAAGGCCGCCGCGCTCTATCAGCGCGCGCTCAAAGCGGCGCCGACACGCGGCGATATCTGGGTGAATCTCAGCATCGCACATATGACGCTGCGCGCGCATCGCCAAGCGCTCGACGCCGCAGAAGCCGCGCTGCGTCTCGATCCGGCAAACGCGCGCGCCCTGCTCGCAAGCGCCTCCGCCCGTCGCGAGCTCGACGACCTGGCGGGCGCGGAAGTGGCGCTGCGCAAGGCCGCCGCACTCAATTCCGCAAACGGCCAAACCTGGACAGCCCTTGGCGTGGTGTTGCGTCTGCGCGGCGCCCCGGGTGAAGCGTTGCAATGCTACGCGCGCGCGCGCGCTTTGGGCTATGCTTCACCCGAGCTTGAGGACGCCGAAGCGAGCGCTGAGCTGGATGTCGGCGCCATTGCTTCCGCCGCGCGCCGCGCACGCGCCTTGACTGCCGCTGCGCCGGCCTATGTGGCCGGTCACGCGCTGCTCGCCCATATTTTGTGGGAGCATGATGAGGCGCGCGCGGAAGGCGAAGATCCGCTCGCGCCCATAACGCAAGCGGCGGCGGCCCAGCCGCGACATCACGCTTTGCGCATGGCGCTGGCCGATTTGTTGCTGGAAGCCAACCGCCCTGCGCATGCCCTGGAAGAACTTGCCGCTCTGCGCCGCGAGGCTGACACGCCGCAGGCTGCGGCCGCGCACGCCATGGCGCTTGAACAACTCGGCGAGATTGGAGCCGCGGAGACAGTCTACGCGGATGCCATCGCGCGCATGGGCGCGCCGCAAGGCATGAACAGCGCCTACGCGCACACGC
>DAOMPU010000049.1:0-11894 GCA_035444925.1 Terricaulis sp.
TCGAACACGCCGATCTTGCGCGGGCGCCCATCAGGCCCCTCTTCGCCGAAGATTTCGCTTTCCATGCGGTCAGGCGCGATCGATGCGGCGTTGATAACCACGAACGGTCCGCCCGCGCGCGCGCTGCGCTCGTGCAGGAGACGCGCCACCAATTCCTTGCCTGAGCCGGCGGGGCCGGTGATGAGCACGCGCGAATTGGTCTGCGCGACGCGATCAATCGCTGAACGCAGGCTCGCCATGATGGGCGAGGTGCCGATGATGTCGTCGCCGGCGGCGGAGCGCGCTTTCAGCGCGGTGTTCTCTTTTTTCAGTCGCGCCGTTTCCATCGCGCGCTGCACCACCAGCAGCAGGCGGTCGGCGTTGAACGGTTTTTCCACAAAATCGTAAGCGCCTTTGCGGATGGCCGAGACCGCAGTCTCGATCGTGCCGTGACCTGAGATCACGACCACAGGCATGTCCGGATCGATTTCCTTGAACATGCTCAAAAGCTCGAGCCCGTCCATGCGGCTGCCTTGCAGCCAGATATCGAGCACAATGAGCGAAGGCGTGCGCCGGCGCATGGCTTCAAGCGCTTCGTCGCTATCGCGCGCGGTGCGCACTTGGTGGCCGTCATCTTCGAGAATGCCGGATACGAGGTCGCGGATGTCGGCTTCATCATCGATGATGAGGATATCAGACGCCATTTGGGGCTCCTGCATCGTGGGGGCTAGCGGGGCGCGGCTCTTCGATCCGCTTGGGTAAAACAAAACGCACGACCGCCCCGGGCGATGGCCCGGGCGCATCGTCCAACTCGATCAGCCCCCCGTGATCTTCAACGACGCGCGCCACAATTGCGAGCCCCAGCCCGGCGCCCTTGGTGCGCGTGGTGACATACGGCTCGATCAAGCGATGGCGATCCTTCTCGGGAAAGCCGAGGCCGTTGTCGATAATTTCAAACTGCACGCCGTACTCAAGATCGCGCAGGCGCAGCAGCACGAACCCGTCCTTCGGCTCGCCGTCGCGCGCCCGGCGCGCCTGCACGCTCTCAGCGGCGTTCTTGATCAGATTGAGCAGCGCCTGGGCGATCAGGCGCTCGTCGCAGACAAGCCCAATCGGCTTATCCACGCCCTCGACCTCGACGCGGAGGTCAGCGAAGGCGAGGCGCTGACCGAACACCGTCGCGCGCGCAATCTCGCTCATATCGGCAAACGCCATGATCGGCGTGGGCATGCGCGCGAAGGCGGAGAATTCATCCACCATGCGGCCAATGTCGGTGACTTGGCGCAGGATGGTGTCGGTGCACCGCTGGAAGGTCTCCTGATCGGAGGTGATCTCCGCGCCGAATTTGCGCTGCAGGCGCTCCGCCGAAAGCTGGATCGGCGTCAGCGGGTTTTTGATCTCATGCGCGATCCGCCGCGCCACATCCTTCCAGGCTTCCTGGCGCTGCGCGGAGATCAGCTTGGTCATGTCGTCGAAGGTAAGCACGAGCCCGCTTTGTGAATCCGGGCTCATGCGCACGCTGAGATTTGTGGACGCGCCGTCGCGCATCAGATCAACGCGCTGGGGCGGGGTTTCGCCTTGCGGTGCGGCCTGGTTGAGAAGGTCAGAGAATTCAGGCGCGACGTCGATCAGGCGCCGCCCGATCAGGCTCTGCTCGCCCATGCTGAGCAATTGACCGGCTGAGCGGTTCGCCGCGGTGACGCGCCCGTTGCTGTCGAGACCGACGACGCCGGCGCTCACTTCGCCCAGCACTGCTTCGATGAATCGGCGGCGGGTCTCGGCGTCTTCCTGCGCGGCTACAAGTTCGCGGCGCTGGGTTTCGAGCTGCGCGGTCATCCGGTTGAAGGCGGCGCCTAGCGCATCGACTTCGTCTTGCTCGCCGCCCACGGTGACGCGCGCACGCAAATCGCCGGCGGCGACGCGCCGCGCTGCCCCCACCAGGCGGCCGATCGGCTCAGCCACCCGCGAGGCGCTCGAGAGGCCCACCCATACAGCGCCCAGCAGCACCAGCAGCGCCGTGGACACATAGGCCAGCGTGAACAACACGCGCAGCGCGCCCTGCGCGTCGCGGGCGCTGCGATAATCATCCACCGACTGATCGAACTGGCGAAGCTGCGTGACAAGGCCGGGCGCGATCGCCCGCGTCACCACCAGGTAAGCGCCGTTATAGGCGGTAAGCCGAAACAGGCCCACGACGCGGTCGTCGTCCTGATCAAAGCGCACCGACACCGAGCCCTGATCGGCCGCGGCGCGCCCCTCCGCGCTTGGCGGCTCGAAGCTGCGCGCCCCGGGTTCTTCGGCCTGCGCCAGCACCGCGCCGTCCGGGCCGACGATGTAGGCGGAGTTCAACGAGCGCGCCTGCATCTGCGCGCGCAGAAACGCGCGATAGCGTTCGGGGTCTTCAGTCAGCCCGCGCACGGCGCGGTTCAAATCCTCCGCCATCGCCAGCACTTCGCCGCTGAGATCGCCTGAGGCGAGATCGACATACGCGCGCCCAACGGACGCTGCGTTTTCGATCGTGGTCTCAACCCGCTGGCTGAACCAGCGCTCGACGCCTTGGCTGAACGTGAAGCCGAGGAACGCCGCGATAATCACCGCCGGCGCGAGCGCGGCCAAACTGAACATGGTCACGAAGCGCACATGCAAGCGCGCGCCGCTGGCCGCGGAACTCCACGCGCGCGCAACGCGCAGCAGACGATGCGCGAGAATGCCGGCCAGGCCGATTGAGATCGCCAAGCTGGCGCCAAGCATTAATTGGATGGTCGGCGTGGATTCGCCGCCCAGCCCCTCCCCCGAAAGCAGCATCAACGTCGCCGCCGCGGTGAGGAGGGCGGCCAGAGCAAAACCGACCGCAAACGCGATCGCGCTGCGGCTCTGCGGCCGGTCGCTTAGAACCAGCTCTGAATTATCACTGGCCGTGATCGGCTGCGCCATGGCCGGGGGAACCCCATGTTGCGCTGAAGCAACATAGGTGTTGGCCGAAGATCACGGCTCCGTCAATCGCCTCTACCAGTGCGGATGCCGAGCACTTGGATCTTCTTGCGTAGGGTGTTTCGATTGATGCCGAGGACGGCGGCGGCGCGGATTTGATTGCCGCGCGTCGCCAGCAAGGCGTGCTGGATCAGGGGCCGCTCCACTTCGGCGAGGAAGCGCTCATAAAGGCCCGGCGCCGGCAAGGCGGCGCCCGCCGCGGCGAATTCTTGAGACAGGCGCTCTTCCACCGCCTGCGAGAAGCCCGAAGCCGCCGCGGATTGAACCGCCGCGGCCGCGGGGCTGGCGCCGGCCAATTCCTGCTCAATCTCGCGCGCGGTGATCACAGCGCCGGGGCTGAGCGCGGCCGCGCGGCGCAGCAGGTTCTCCAATTCGCGCACGTTGCCCGGGAAGTCGTGGCTCTCCAGGCGCTTAATCGCCGTGGCGTCCAGCGTCTTTTCGGGCAGCCCTTCGCGTTTGGCCCGCACGAGGAATGCGCGCGCCAGGTCGCCCATGTCCTCCATGCGCTCGCGCAGCGGCGGCAGGCGGATGGGCACCACGTTTAGCTGGTAATACAAATCCTGGCGGAACGCACCCTGCTGAACAAGCGCCGCGAGGCTGCGATGCGCGGCCACGATCAAGCGCGCGTCCGGGCGCGCGCCCGGTTCGTCATTGTGCAACATGCCCGAGAGGCGGGTCTGCGCTTCGCTCGTCAGTTCGTCCACGTCCTCAAGAAAGATTGTGCCGTTGCGCGCCCGTGCGAACGCGCCATCGGCGCCGAACAGATCGCGGTCCAGCTGGGCTGCGCCCGCGCCAGCGAGGCTGATGGCGATGAAGGGGCCGCTGGCGCGGCGGCTATGGTCGTGGATGGCGCGCGCGACGCGCTCCTTGCCGGCGCCGCTTTCGCCTTCGACCAGGACCGTCAGATCCGAGCCCGCCACGCGCGCCATGACGCGATAAACATCCTGCATCGCCGGCGAGCGCCCGATCAGGGGCAGGCGTTCTTCCTTTTCAGCTTTGCTCGCTTGCGCGCGCGCTTTTGCATCCGGCCCGCCGGCCAACGCGCGCCGCACGGCAGCCATCAGCGCATCAAGATCAAACGGCTTGGGCACGTAATCATAGGCGCCTGCGCCGGCCGCCGAGAGTGCGGTGGCGACAGTGGATTGCGCGCTCATCACAATGACGGGCAAATTTGGCCGCGCCGCGCGCATCGCCGGCAAGGCGTCGAACACGCAATCATCGCCCATATAGACGTCGCTCAGGACGAGATCGCCCTCCCCCTCGCGCACCCATTTGGAGAGGGTGGCCACATTGCCTGTGGCGCGCACCGCGTAGCCTTCTTTGCCGAGCGCTTGTGAAAGCACAAAGCGCAGCGAGGAATCGTCGTCAGCCAGCAGAATGCGTGCGCTCATGGGCGATCTTCCAGGTCGATGGGGAGGAAAACGTTGAAGGCGGTGTGGCCAGGGCGGCTTTCCACCTCGATGCGCCCGTCGTGACGGGCGATGATGTCGGCGGCCACATTGAGGCCAAGGCCCATGCCGCCGGGTTTGGTGGTGGCGAAGGGTTCGAACAGGCGATCGGCGACATCCGCGTGCAGACCCGGGCCGTTGTCGATGATCTGCACTTCCAGCAAGGCGCGCGGCGCCCCGCTTGCGGCGGCGCGAAACTTCACGCCGGGCCGATACGAGGTGATGAAGGCGATTTCGCCGTCGCCCTGGCGCCCGAGCGCTTCGGCGGCGTTTTTGGCGATGTTTAAGAACGCCTGGATCAGCTGATCGAGATCGCCGCGCACTTGCGGCAGGCTGGGATCGTAGCGTTCGCGGATCATCACGTGCGGCGCGCTGGAGCCGATCAGCTTGCGGACGCGATCCAGCGCCTGGTGGACATTAAAGAGCTCAAAGCGCGGCGGCTCAAACGCGCCCAGCGGATCGATCCGATCGGTCAGCCGGCTGATGCGATCGACCTCGTCGCAAATCAGCTTCGCGAGCGCCGCGGAATCGGAATCATCGGTGCGTGCGATCAATTGCGCGGCCGCGCGGATGCCCGCGAGCGGATTGCGCACCTCATGCGCCAGCGTGCGGGCGGCGGAATTGGCCGCGCCCGCCCGCGCGCTTTGGCGCGCGCGCGGCGGGCGCGTCAGCACCAATGCGATATAGCCGTTATCGCCCACAGGGCCGGCGGCGACCGTCGCGCGCCCCAGGGCGAACCCCGGCCCCACCAGCGCCACGTCTGCTTCGGCCACGCCGGCGGCGCCGCTTAGCGCCCGGCGCGCCAGCGCCACCAGCGGCGCGTCGGACCCGAAAATCTCGTCCAGGCGCCGCCCCAGCAGCCCCCGCCCCACCCCAGCCAGCAATTCAGCCGCCGCTGCATTGACGAACCGTATCCGCTCCCCGTTATCGATGCCCATAACCGGAGCCGGCAACGCCTCCATCCATCGCTCAGCGTCGGGGGCGGCGGAGCGGGCGGCGGGCCGCGGCGGAGCGATCGAGCCTTTCACCGCCCGCGCTCACGCGCCGGGGGCAAGACAAGCCGGGCAATTTCGTCCACACCGGGCATGGCGGTTACCTTCTGATCTCAGCATATGCTGCTCAAAAAGCGGGCGCCAAGGGTTTTATGTTGCGATGCAGCAGATTCGGAGCGGATTCCCCTCAAATGGATGTTGCAGCGATCATCGTGGCGGCCGGACGTGGCGAGCGCGCCGGCGGAACAATACCAAAGCAATACAGTATATTAGGCGGACGACGGTTGCTGCTGTGGTCGGTGGAGGCGTTTCTTCGCGCGGGCGTTGAAGAGGTTGTCGTCGTCATTGATGCAGCGCACGCAGAACTTGCGGCCGAGGCCCTCCGGCGCACGCCGGGCGTGCGGACCGTGGCGGGCGGCGCGACTCGAAGCGAGTCCGTCCAGGCCGGCCTAGCGGCGGTGTCCTCACAGATCGTGCTGATCCACGACGCCGCGCGGCCCGGACTGACCCCAGCAATGATTGCGGCGCTACTCGGCGCGCTTGCCGGAGGCGCGCAAGCGGCGGCCCCCGCCCTATCCATCGCAGACTCGCTGCGCCGCGCCGATACGGGCGAGGAGGTTGCGCGCGAAGGCCTGATGCGTGTGCAGACCCCTCAAGCCTTTCATACCGCCCTCATCCGCCGCGCCTACCAGGGCGCACAGGGCGCCTTCACGGACGATCTGAGCGTGGCGCGCGCTGCGGGCGTGAAGCCCACGCTTATCCCCGGCGATGCGCGCCTGATGAAATTCACCCATCCGGAGGATCGCGTGATGTTGGAGGCCATGCTCGTTGGCGCGCGCAGCTGCTGCGTTGGCTCAGGGTTCGACGCGCACCGGTTCGGCCAAGGCGATCATGTCACGCTCTGCGGCGTGCGCATCCCGCATGAGCATGGCCTCCTTGGCCATTCCGATGCGGACGCTGGCTGGCACGCGCTGGTCGATGCGATCCTCGGCGCCCTTGGGCAGGGCGATATCGGCGCGCATTTCCCGCCGAGCGACCCGCAATGGAAAGGCGCCGATTCCGAAGCGTTCCTGCGCCATGCGGCGCAGCTCGCGCAGCAAGCTGGCGCGCGTATTACGCACGTGGACGTGACGCTAATTTGCGAGCGGCCGAAAATCGGCCCGCATCGGGAGGCGATGCGCGCGCGCACGGCGCAGGTGCTTGCCCTTCCGCTCGATCGCGTCAGCATTAAAGCCACCACGACCGAGCGGATGGGCTTTACCGGGCGCGGCGAAGGTCTCGCCGCGCAAGCCACCGCGAGCGTGGAACGGCCAGCTAGTTCGTAGCGTTTGAAGCGTCCGGCGTTTGGCAGGCGCGCAGATAGGGATAGAGCCGGCAGCGCTCGATGTCGGCAAGGCCTTCCCACAAGGCGCGCGGCAAATTGATGTAATCATCGGTCCATGCCCGCCCTGGCGGCGCCGCGAACACGCGCCAATCGTTGCTGGGCAGAACAAGCGAGGTCAGCACGTCCGGCTGGTGCGCGAGGATCATCACGCTGGCGCCCAAGCCGCCGAAGTAAGAAACCCCGGTGGTTTCGACGCGATCACTCAAGCGATAGAGCGTCGGCACGTTCAAATCCCGCGCCACGCGCGCAGCTTCGGACACCAGCGCCAAATTGCGGTTGGACAGATGCAACACAACGATGCCGCGCGGGCTCAGCTTGCGCAGATAAAGCGCGATCGCTTCGCGCGTCAGCAAATGGGCCGGAATGGCGTCGGATGAGAACGCATCCACCACGATAACATCGAACGCGCCGTCAGGCGCCTCCGCGATGCGCAAGCGGGCGTCGCCGATAACAATATGCGCATCGGGCTGGCATTCCGGCACATAGGTGAAATCGCCGCCCGGCGCCGTTGAGAGGCGCACCACGGCGGGGTCGATCTCGTAGATGGTCAGTTCGTCTCGGTCGCGCATCAGGCACGCGGTGGAGCCTGCGCCAAGGCCGATCAGCGCCAAGCGTGAGGTTTCATGCGCGGCGATGCCCGAGATGATAGCTTCGCCCAGGGCGGTTTGCGGATGGTAATAGGTCAAGGGCAGGCGCGAGTAATCGTCCCCTACCAGCTGCGCGCCGTGAATGGTGGTGCCGTGCATCAACACACGCAGCGTCGGCGCGCCGGGCTCGGTGCGCACATACTCGCGCGTGCGCATCACGCCAAAGAACGAGCGCTCCTGCGTGATGACGCGCACCCCGCGCACGTCCTCGATAAACAGGATGGCGAATGCTGCGATGACGATGGCCGCGAGCAGCACAGGGCGCCCGCGATTGAGAAACACCGCGATGCCGCATGCGCCAATGCCGATGATGACGAGCTGATCGGCGCTCAGGCGCCCCGCCGCGAGAACCGCCAGCAGCAGCAGGATAAGCCCCGGCATGGCGGCGCCTAAGGCGTAATCGCCAAGCCTATCCGGCCCGCGCCTGCGCTGCACCGTGCCGTGAACGCAGAACACGAGCGATAGAAAGCTCGTCAGCAGCAACAGCACGCCCCACGGCTGCGCCACAGCGCGCACGGTGTTTTCGCCCTCGCCGCTCGCTGTGAACACCGCGCTGATGTCGAAGGCGATGAAAATGACCAAGATGGCGTGAACGGCCGCCAGCCCCAGGAAAACGTAGCGATAGAGCGCGGGCTTCTCGCCTCCGCCCCACCCTGCGGCCACGAGCAGCGCCGCCGCGCCGAGGGCGCCAACAACAATCGCGCTGTCGAGCATGGGCAGGCGCAGCATCACCAGCGGAATAACCAGCGCCATCGCCGCCGCGCCTACGGCTGCGTCCGAAAGACGCGGCATCTCGCTTTCGGCGCGGGGCCGGAACAGGCAAGCCGCCGCCATGGCGAGCGGAAATTCGTAGATGTTGTTGAAGATGAACGGGGCGACGAACGCCGCGAATGCGCCGCCTAGAACGCCGCCTAGCGAGACGAGCAGATAAAACTCGGTCAGCCGCGCCGCCTCGGGTCGCGCGCGCGCCAGCGCATGATGGCAGATCAGCGCGCTGAAAAAGAAGCCGCCAAGGATGCCGCCGATCGAGAGCGCCCAATTGCCCGAGGCGTGATAGGACATCACCATCAACGCAAGCGCCACCGGATGCACCGCAAGGCTTGCCGGCTCGATCTTCGCCCCGCCCTTCATGAAGGCCACGATGAAAGTGACCAGGTAAAGCGCGAGCGGGATCACCCACAACATCGGCGCTGACGCCACATCCGTGCTGATGTGCTGCGTGACGCCGATCACCAGTGCGGAAGGCACGGCGGCCGCTGCGATCCAATAGCCCCGCTGGCGCCAATTTGGCGCGGGCTTTTCTGCTACGAGCGGCGCCGGCGCCTCTCCATGCGCTGCGATTGCCGCCGCGCCAGCGAAAATGATGAGCGCGGCCACGAGCACATAGGCGGCGCTCCAGGCAGAGCTTTGCGCCACCGCGCCGAGCATGGGCTCAATCAAGATCGGATAGGCAAGCAAGCCGGCGAAGCTGCCGAGGTTGGACGCCGCATAGAGATAATAAGGATCGCCCGCGTCCGCTCGCCCTGTGCGCGCGAACCAAGCCTGCAATAGCGGCGCAGTCGCCGATGCCGCCGCGAATGGCGCGCCGACTGAAAGCGCCAGCACGCCCACGAGCCAGAGCGCGGGATGATCCGACGAGGGCGGGCCCAGCGCGTCCGTCACCCGTACGGGCAGCACGAGCCACGCTGCGGCCAGCACCGCCACATGAATGGCGGCCTGCAAACGCAGATCCTTCACGCGTTGCAAGAGGTGCGCGTAGAGATAGCCCGCAAGCAGCGCCGCCTGGAAGAACGCCATCGAGGTGTTCCACACCGCGGGCGAGCCGCCCAGAAGCGGCGTGACCATGCGCGCGAACAGCGGCTGCAGCACGAAGATGAGGCCCGCGCTGGAAAACAGCGCCAACGCAAAAATGGGCGCCGCCGCCCGGCGCGCGAGAGCCTGCATGCCGTCTCCCAATCGAGTCACCCCGCTTCTGCCATCGCGGGCGCCCCCTGGGAATGGACAATTTTGCCGCCCGCGCGTTAGCCTCTTGCGATGAGTGACGCCGATCTCGTCCAGGCCGCCGAAGCCTTTTTGAGCGCCGCGAAGGCGCGCAATTTGCGCCTCGCGACCGCGGAGAGTTGCACCGGCGGCTTGATCGCGGCCACCGCGGCGCGAATCCCGGGCTGCTCGGCCGTGCTGGAGCGCGGCTTCGTTACTTATTCCAATGAAGCCAAGATTGAATCGCTTGGCGTGCCGGGAGAGCTGATCGCGCGCCGCGGCGCCGTCAGCCGCGAGGTGGCGCTGGCTATGGCCGAGGGCGCGCTGGCCCACGCGCATGCGGAGCTCTCGGTGGCGGTGACGGGCGTCGCCGGCCCCGATGGCGGCAGCGCGGAGAAGCCTGTGGGGCTGGTGCATATCGCCGCCGCCCGCAAAAACGGGCCGCGTCTGCACGAAGAACATCGCTTTGGCGATATCGGCCGCGAGGCTGTACAGGCGGCGACCGTGCTTGCGGCGTTTTCGCTGCTAATGCGCGTGCTGGACTAAGCGCCGCCGTGCCTCGCGCTCGAACGATTCCATGACGCGGGCGGCGACCTTGTCCATGTTTGCGTTCACCACCGCGTTCAGGATCGGGTTCTTGAACTGGTAGGAAATCCAAAAGCGCACCCGCGCGCCCTGCGCGTGCGCCTCAAATCGCCAGCGATTATCGAGCGCGTGGAAAGGACCAGAGACCAGCGCCACGTCCACCTCGCCTTTGGCCGGTTCGCAGCGCACCTTGGTGGAGAATTTTTCAGTGATCGCTTTCCAGCCGACGATCGCTTCGGCGACGCCTTCCCAGCCGCCCGCTTCGCGCTTTTCTTCTTTCAGAACGCGCAGGCGTTGCAGCCAGGGAATGAATTTCGGATACTCGCGCACATCGCCCACCAGGCGGCACAAATCCTCCGGCGCGTAAGGCAGGATGCGTTCCGCTTCGATCGTGGCGCGGCTCATGCCTTCGCGGCCAGCGCCTGTTCGCGCGCGGCGCGCAGCTTGGCGAAATCCTCGCCCGCATGGTGCGACGAGCGCGTGAGCGGGCTGGCGGACACCATCAAAAAGCCTTTTGCGTAAGCGATGGTTTCAAGCGCCTTGAACTCGTCGGGCGTCCAGAAGCGATCGATGGCGGCGTGCTTCTTGGTGGGCTGCAGATATTGCCCGATGGTGAGGAAATCCACGCCCGCGACGCGCAGATCGTCCATCACCTGCAACACTTCATCTTTCGCTTCGCCCAGGCCTACCATGAGGCCACTCTTGGTGAATTGGCTCGGATCGCGCTGCTTCACACTGTCCAGCAGGCGCAGCGATTGGTAATAGCGCGCGCCGGGGCGGATGGAGTGATAGAGCCGCGGCACGGTCTCTAGATTGTGGTTGAACACGTCCGCCTTGGCGTCGATCACGCGCTCGGCCGCGCCGGGCTTGCGCAAAAAGTCTGGCGTCAAAATCTCAATCGTGGTTTCCGGCGCGGCTTCGCGCACCGCGCGGATGGTGCGCACGAAATGATCGGCGCCGCCGTCTTCCAGATCGTCGCGATCGACCGAGGTGATGACGACGTGCTTCAGCCCCATCTGCGCGGTGGCGAAGGCGACGTTCTCCGGCTCCTTCTCATCGAGCGCCAGCGGCTTGCCGGTAGAGACGTTGCAGAAACTGCACGCGCGCGTGCAGATGCCGCCGAGGATCATGAAGGTGGCGTGCTTCTGGCTCCAGCATTCGCCGATGTTCGGGCAGCCGGCTTCTTCGCAGACCGTGTGCAATTTGAGATCGCGCACCAGTTCTTTGGTTTGGTGGTAGCCCAGGCTGGTCGGCGCCTTCACGCGGATCCAATCGGGTTTGCGCGGACTGGGCGCGTCGGGGCGATGCTCCTTCTCCGGGTGGCGCGGGCGCGGCCCCTCCCCTTCCCCCTTTTGGCGAAGATCGATCAGCGTGGTCATACCCTGAACATGACGGCCCTCGCGCTGCGCCGCAACGCCCGCCTCAGGATTCCAGGCCTGCGGGAATGTGCCCGCCGTGGCGCCTGCCCTTGCCCTGGGTTAATGGCGCCGGTAGTCTCTGTTACAGCCGTGAAACAATAATCACGGAGGTCGGGGCGCCTTTCCCTCCCATAAGGCGTTCCCCGAGGCGGGTCAGTCCGGAGGCAAGTCTCATATGGCGCAACGCCCATTCGAGCTCGCGCGCACGCGCCTTACGTTGTTCGAGGCGCTGCTTCGCGCCCGGGACGCCCGCGGCGGCAAGTTCAAGATTCTCGAGGACCATGAGCGCAAACCGCTGTCGTATGACGACATCGTGCGCGCCGCGTTTGCGCTTGGCGGCAAGCTCGACACCAAAATCCGCAAAAGCGAAACCGCCGGGCTGATGCTGCCGACGGGCTCGGCCTGCACGGTGACATTCTTTGCGCTGCACGCGATCGGGCGCACGCCGGCGATGCTGAATTTCACCGCCG
>DAOMPU010000050.1:0-11644 GCA_035444925.1 Terricaulis sp.
CTCCATGTTCAACGCCGCCTATGCGGCGTTGCGCGAAGCGGCCGATGAATTCCTGGATCGCGGCAATTCCGACGCGCTCTGGGCGCGCCGCGGCGCGCCGCTCGAGTATAACAAGCTGTTCGGCGGCTAATCCGCCTCGCTCGCGGGCGCGGGTTCGCGCGTGCGGCGCCAAGCGGTCACGCCATCAATGAAGTGCGTTAGCGCAATCAGGGCAAAAGCGACGGCGAAGGCGACGTGTTGGCTCATCGCGAACCGGGCGTCGCCTATGAAAACGCCAATCTGAACATCGGACGGCGTATTGAACCATCCAGCGGCCAGCGCTGCGAACAGGGCGGACAAGAAAAACGATGCAGCCCACGGCGTGCTTTCAAGCTTCGGCAGCAGGGCGCGCCAAAGCACATAGAAGAGCATCGCCGCGACGAAGCCGCCCAGCGCGCCGGCATACCAGGGCGCGCTCCATGCCACGCAGATTGTGGCCCCGATAATCAGCCAGGCCGCTAGCGCCGGCCCGGTCAGCTTCGCTTCCATCGCGCGACTATGCAGCGCGCTAGCCGATTTGACCATAGGGCTGACGGATCGCCGGCGATTGCCTAGATAGGCGCATGGCTAAATCTTCGCCCCCGCGCCTCTTCCTGATCGACGGCTCCGGCTACATCTTCCGCGCCTACCACGCGCTGCCGCCGCTGACGCGCGCAAGCGACGGGATGTCCGTCGGCGCCGTCGCGGGCTTTTGCAACATGTTGTGGAAGTTCCTGGAGGAGATGAAGGCCAGCGAGGCGCCCACGCACTTGGCCGTCATCTTCGATAAGTCGGAAGTCACGTTCCGCAACACGCTCTATCCCGAATACAAGGCCAACCGCCCGCCGGCGCCGGAAGATCTTGTCCCACAATTCCCGCTGATCCGCGACGCGACGCGCGCGTTCAATTTGCCCTGCATCGAAATGGGCGGTTTCGAAGCGGACGATTTGATCGCCACCTATGCGCGCCAAGCCGCCGCCGCGGGCGCGAGCGTGAAGATCGTCTCGTCCGATAAAGACCTGATGCAGCTAATCGATGACGGCAAAATCCAGCTCTACGACCCGATGAAGCAAAAGCCGCTGGGCGTTGAGGCGGTGCTGGAAAAATTCGGCGTGGCGCCGGAATTGGTGATCGACGCGCAGGCGCTGATCGGCGATAGCGTCGATAACGTGCCCGGCGCGCCCGGCATCGGGCCGAAGACGGCCGCCGAATTGCTCAACACCTTCGGCAGCCTTGAAGCGATCCTCGAGCGCGCGAACGAGATCAAACAGCCCAAGCGCCGCGAGACGCTGATCAATTTCGCCGATCAAATCCGCCTGTCGAAAACGCTTGTCACGCTGAAGGATGACGTGGCGGTGGAAGAAGCCTGGGAAAGCTTCGCCGTGCGCGATCCCGAAGCCGGCCCGCTGCTGCAATTCATCGACGCGATGGAGTTCCGCACCCTCGGCCGGCGCGTGCGCGAGCATTTCGCCAAGGAGAAAGGCGTTGAGATCGTCGCCGCCTACGCCGCCGGCGCGCCCGCGCCCAGCGCGATCGGCGACCACACGCCAGCGCCGTCAAGCGGCCCGGTGGTTGAGCAGGTGGAAACCGCGTTCCAGCGCGAGGCTTACAAAATCATACGCGATCTGCCGGCGCTCGAAGCCTACATCGCCCGCGCCATGGCGGCGGGCGCGGTCGGCATCGATACCGAGGCGGATGGAATCAACGCCGCCAGCGCCGAGATCGTGGGCCTTTCGCTCAGCCTCGGCGCCAATGACGCGATCTACCTGCCGCTCAACCACCGCGCCGCCGATCCAAGAGCGGGCGAATTGTTTGCGAGCGAACTCGACCTAGAACCCTCCCCCCTCTCGGGGGAGGGCAGGGAGGGGGGTGCGGGCGCAAGCGCGCCAAAGCGTAGCGCAAACACCCCCACCCCCAGCCCCTCCCCACAAGGGGGAGGGGAGCAGATTGCGCTTGCGGCCGCGCTCGCCGCGCTGAAGCCGCTGCTGGAAGCGCAAAGCGTTCTGAAGATCGGCATGAATATTAAATGGGATGTCGCGCTGTTTGCGCAGCACGCCATCGCGCTCGCGCCGTATGACGATCCCATGCTGATCTCTTACGCGCTGTTCGGCGGGCTTGATGCGCATGACAAAATGTCTTTGATCGAAAAGCACCTTGGCCATGCCCTAACGCCGCTGAGCGACGTGATCGGCAAAGGCAAGGCGCAGGTCGCCTTCAATCTGGTCGCGCCTGAGCGCGCGGCGATCTATTCGGCTGAGCAGGCGGACGCGAGCTTGCGGCTCTGGCGCAAGCTGAAGCCTGATCTGGCGCGCGAGAAGCTGCGCACCGTGTACGAAACGCTGGAGCGCCCGTTGCCGCCGGTGCTGGCGGCGATGGAGCGGGAGGGGATCAGGATTGATCCGCACATGCTTTCGCGCCTCTCCGGCGATTTCGCGCAGCGCATGGCGCAGTACGAAAGCGAGGCGTATGGCCTCGCCGGGCGCGAATTCAATCTCGGCAGCCCCAAGCAGCTCGGCGAAATTCTATTTGACGAATTGAAGCTGCCCGGCGGCAGCAAAACCAAGACCGGCGCCTGGTCCACTGACGCCTCCATCCTCGACACCTTGGCCGAAGAGCACGATCTGCCCGCCAAAGTGCTGGAATGGCGCCAGCTCTCCAAGCTGCGCAGCACCTATACCGAGGCGCTCGGCCAGGCCATCAACCCGAAAACCGGCCGCGTGCACACCAGCTACGCGCTGGCTTCCACCACGACGGGCCGGCTCTCCTCCAACGATCCGAACCTGCAGAACATCCCGATCCGCACCGAAGAAGGGCGCCGCATCCGCGAGGCGTTCATTGCGGAAAAAGGCAATCTGCTGGTCAGCGCTGACTATTCGCAGATCGAGCTGCGCCTGCTCGCACACGTCGCGGACATTCCGCAATTGAAGCAGGCGTTCGCCGACGGCGTGGACATTCACGCGCGCACGGCGTCGGAAATGTTCGGCGTGCCGGTGGAGGGCATGCCCAAGGAAATCCGCAACAACGCCAAGGCGATCAATTTCGGCATCATCTACGGCATCAGCGCCTTCGGCCTCGCCCGCAATCTCGGCATCGAGCGCGAGGAAGCGGGCGCCTACATCAAAAAATACTTCGAACGCTTCCCCGGCATCCGCGATTACATGGAAGAAACCAAAACCTTCGCGCGCGCCAACGGCTATGTGAAAACCATCTTCGGGCGGCGCATCTGGGTGCGCGGCGTGCAATCGAAGAACGCGCAGGAGCGCCAGTTCGGCGAGCGCCAGGCGATCAACGCGCCGCTGCAAGGCGCCGCCGCCGACATCATCCGCCGCGCCATGGTGCGCATGGCCGAGGCGCTGCCGGCGGCCGGGCTGAAATCGCGCATGCTGCTGCAGGTGCACGATGAATTGGTGTTCGAGGCGCCGGAAGCGGAGGCGCAAGCGCTCTGCGCGCTCGCGCGCCGCGTGATGGAAGCCGCGCCCACGCCGGCCGCGAGCTTAAGCGTGCCGCTGACGGTCGAGGCGAAGGCCGGCGCAACGTGGGGCGCGGCGCATTGAGAGCGGAGCGCCGATCTTGGACCGCCGATCTTGGACCGCCGGCGTCCTCGCCGGCCCTTCTTCTTCTTGATCTTCGTGCGCTCTTCGCGTCTTCGTGGTTCACACAAAGACACAAAGCTTTTCACAAAGGACACGAAGGGCCGGCGAGGACGCCGGCGGTCCAAGAAAAGCCGTGCTTACCGCTAAGCTGCGCGCTTGTTGGGGAGCTCTCACATGAAACGCATCGCACTCGCCGCCGTCGCCTGGCTCGCCGTCGCCGCGCCCGCCGCGGCGCTTGAGCCGGCCGACCTGGTCGGCGCATGGGATACGCAATGGGCCAATCGCGCCGGCGAGGCGCCGAACGGCGGCGGGCCGCTGATCATTCGCCTCGATGACAGCCCCGATGCGCTCGACGGCTCAACGCCCGCTTCGGGCTGGGACGGCGTGCAGACTGGCGAGGTGGCGCAAGGCCCGAACGGTTCGCTGATCTGGACCGGCCGCTGGGCGAGCATCTGGCCGGAGGGCGCCACGATGGGCACGTTCCGCTTCGTGTTCACCGACGCGCACAGCTTCACCGGCACATGGTCGAGCGATGACGGCGAAATCCAAGGCGCGGCTTGGAATGGCGCCCGCGCGCACTAATTTCGCCACCATCCGAACACGTTTCGCGCCGCGCGCCGCTCAAAAATCTGAGAGCGCGCCAGTGTGAAGCGAGAACGTGTTTCCCTTCCCGCCAAGGCCGGCTAAGAAGGCGCGTCGCATTCATTACGACAAAGTCAGGAATAGCCCCCGCCCATGTCCACGCTCGCCCTTGTCGATGATGACGAAAACATCCTCGCCTCCCTCAAGATTTTCTTCGAGGCCGAGGGCTACAATGTGCGCACCTATACCGACGGCGCCACCGCGCTGACGGCGCTGACGGAAACGCCGCCCGATCTCGCCATCCTCGACATCAAGATGCCGCGCATGGATGGCGTCGAGGTGCTGAAGCGCCTGCGCCAGAATTCGAACCTGCCGGTGATCTTCCTCACGTCGAAAGACGACGAGATGGACGAAGTGGTCGGCTTCTCGATCGGGGCCGATGATTACATCAAAAAGCCATTCTCCCAGCGCCTGCTGAACGAGCGCGTCAAAGCGCTGCTGCGCCGCACCCGCGCCGGGGCGCCGGGCGGCGCGGAGGGGGATAAAAAGCCGATCGTGCGCGGCGAACTCGTGCTCGATCCCAACCGCCACGCCTGCACCTGGAAGGGCGATCAAGTGCGCCTGACGGTGACGGAATTCCTCATTCTGCAAGCTTTGGCCCAGCGGCCGGGTTACGTGAAAAGCCGCGACCAGCTGATGGACGCGGCCTATGATGATCAGGTCTATGTCGACGACAGAACCATCGATAGCCACATCAAGCGGCTCCGCAAAAAGTTCCGCGACATCGACGGCGAGTTCGATGCGATCGAAACGCTCTATGGCGTCGGCTACCGCTACAACGAAGCGTGAGGGCTTGCGCGCGCTTGCGCGTTCGCGCATCGCCCGCATCATCTTCATCTCGAACTTCGTCGGTTTCGGGCTGCTCGCGATCGGCGTGCTGCTCTTGTCGGAAATGCGCGCCGGGCTGACCGACGCGCAATTCCGCAATCTGCGCACCCAGGGCGAGCTGATCACCAATCTCTTGATCGAAACCGGCACGGTGCAGGGCGATCCGTATCCCGGCATCAACGAGCCGGCGGTGCGCCAAGTGCTGCGCCGCCTGCTGCCGCCGATCGCGGAAGGCTCGCGCCCCGGCGGCGCCGGCCCGCGCGTGCGGGTCTATGCCGCCGATGGGCGCATCGTGGCCGATACGGACGTGCTCTATGATCGCCGCGAGGAGCGCGCGCTGCCCCCGCCCGGCGAGGAGGTCGCCTTCGCTGAGCGCATTGGCGAAGCGGCGCGCAAGGTCGAGTACATCCGCCTGACGCCCTGGCGGCCCTCGATCACGCTCGAGGAAGAGCATGAGCGCGCCTTGGCCGGGGAAGTCGCGCGCGGGGAGCGGCTGAATGAAGCAGGCGAACGCGTGGTGTCGCTGACGCTGCCGATCCGGCGCGTGCAAATGGTGCTGGGCACCGTGACGCTGGAAAGCGCCGATGTGGAGCGCATCCTGGTGGCTGAGCGCGCCAGCATGATCCCGTTCGTGATCGGCGCGGCGATCGCGATTTTCCTCTCCTCGCTGCTGCTGGCGATGTTCATCGCCCGGCCGATCGATCGCCTGGCCGGCGCGGCCGATCGCTTGCGCCTCACGGGGGCTACCCGGCTTGCGCTGCCGGACGTGTCGCGCCGCAAGGACGAGATCGGCGCGCTCTCGCAATCGCTGGAAGCAATGACAGGCGCGCTGGCCGATCGCATCGCCGCCAACGAGCGCTTCGCGGCGGACGTGAGCCACGAGATCAAAAACCCGCTCGCCTCGATCCGTTCGGCGGTGGACGCGGCGCGCAGCGTCTCCGATCCAGAACAGCAAACAAAGTTGCTCGGCATCGTCGCGCAAGATGTGAAGCGGCTTGATCGCCTCATCACCGACATCGCGCGCGCTTCGCACATTGAGGCGGAAACCGCGCTTGGCGGCTCCGGCGCGGTTGATCTCGGCAAGTTGCTGAACGATCTCGTCAGCGCCTACCAGCCCGCGCCGGGCGAGGGCGGGGTGCGCGTGGTGTTCAAAGGCGCGCGCCCGGACGCGGCGATCGTCACCGGGCAAGACGGCCCGCTGGGGCAAGTCTTCCGCAATCTGATCGACAACGCGCGCTCGTTCAGCCCGGCCGAGGGCGTCGTGTCCGTCTCCGCCGAAATCCAGCGCGCCAAGGAAGGCCCGTTCGTGCGCGCTTTGGTCGAGGACGAAGGCCCCGGCATTCCTGAAGCCAATCTCGAAACGGTATTCCGCCGCTTTTATACCGAGCGCCCGCGCGGCGCGGCGTTCGGCGGCAATTCCGGCCTCGGCCTTTCGATCGCGCAGCAGATTGTGGAAAGTCACCAAGGCCGCATCTATGCGCAAAACCGCGCGGACGGCGGCGCGCGACTGGTGGTTGAGCTGCCGCTGGCCAACCCGCGAGGATAGGAACTCGCCTATTCGCCGAAAAACTGTAAGCGGCGTGCGGCTTTTGCTTTTCTCGCAAGCGCGAAAGGGTATGGTGGCGCCCCTTGGCCGGGCCCCATGGTCGAACTCGAAGCGGGCTGGGTGGCGGGAGCGCAGGCATGATTGGCGTCGTCGTGGTTTCGCACGGCCGCTTGGCGGATGAATTCGTCGCGGCCGCTGAGCATGTGCTCGGTCCTCAAGAACAGATGCGCGCCGTCGCCATTGGCCCGTACGACGACATGGAAGAACGCCGCGGCGATATTATCGACGCCGTGCGCGCCGTGGATCGCGGCGCCGGCGTTGTGATCCTCACCGACATGTTCGGCGGCACGCCCTCCAACCTCGCCATTTCCGTGATCAATCAGGTTCAAACCGAAGTGATCGCCGGCGTGAACCTGCCGATGCTGATCAAGCTGGCCGAAGTGCGCGAGAAGATGAATCTCTCCGAAGCCGCGCTGGCGGCGCAGGAGGCAGGCCGGCGCTACATTCGCGTGGCCTCGGTGGAATTGGCTGGCGGCGCCTAACAACAAGAAGAAATCGCGCATGGGGCTGAAGCGCACGATCCAGATCGTCAACATCCGCGGCCTGCATGCGCGCGCCTCGCGCAAGCTGGCCGAACTCGCGCTCACCTATGACGACACCATCATCATGGTCCGCCGCGAGGAAGAAGAGGCCGACGCCCGTTCGCTGATGGACCTGATGATGCTGGGCGCGGGCGTGGGCTCGAGCGTCGAGGTCGAAGCCGAGGGGCCGGAGGCGGACGCCGCCCTTGACGCCGTCGAAGCGCTGTTCGCAGCGAAGTTCCACGAAGGCGAATAAGCGAAGCTGACACAATCTTTCCGCGTTGTGACGGAACCGTGTCGGCCGCGCTGCAAATGCGCGTGATCGTGCGACGAGCCGCCTTGCCCGCGCACACGGCCTAAGCAACATTCCACACGTTGCCGCCGCCCGCTAAAGGGCGTTGGCGCTCTACAACGCAAGCACGGTTACTTCGCTGCTGAGCGATTTTGGTCGCCAGCCAAGCTTGCATCTGCACAAGATCGATCCGGTCCGCAGGACGGCCCTGCTGATCGTCATGGATGAGGCGGACTATCAGCGCGAATCCTTCCTCGATGATCGGGTGCTGGAGCGCGCGCGGGTCGGCGCCTGGCTGCCCACGGCCACGCTGAGGCGCGCACTTTTCATCAGGAATCTGCGCCCGTGGTGAAGGCCACCAGCCACGCGGGGCGCGTGGGCGCGGAGATTCTTCAGGCCGCGCCGCACGCGCGCGCCGTCGCCCTGTCGATGCGGCCCGAGCCGTACCTCGCGGTGTTGCTGGCCGGCGCAAATTCGCTGGTCGATCTGCGCTGTTTCGCGCAAGAGCGCATGCGCAGGCTGACGCGCCTGTTCGGCAACATCTCATCCCCGCTCTTTGAATTGAGCGTGGGCGAAATGGCGGCGATGACTTGGCTGGTCGAGCGCGCGGCTCAAGCGCGCTATCTTGGCAACGCCGCCCTGGCGCATCGGGCCATGGATGTCGATTTCGACGATTTCCTGGCCGATCCAGAGCAGCACTTGGCGGCCATAGCGGCGCACTTTTCGCTGCCGGTTGAGCGCGCGGCGATTGTGGCGGCGGTGCGCGGACCGGTGATGGCCCAGTATTCAAAAGCGCCGGGGCAAGCCTATTCGCCGCAGCATCGCGGCGCGGTGATTGCGAAATCTCGCGTGCAGAACGCCGAGGAAATTCGCCGCGGCTTGGCTTGGCTCGATCTCATTAGCGCGCGCAGCGCCGAAGCCGCGCATGTCGTGGCGTTTTCGGCGCGCGGCGGCGCCTTACCGGCGATGAGCGCTTGAGCTAAAAGACGCGCATGCGCCTTTCCGCTTCGCTTAAAGCTCTCGCCGCCCTCGCCGCCGCTATCGTTCTTGGCGCACAGCGCGCGCCGGAGCGGATCGAATACAGCTTCACGCCCGTGCTGCAGGCGGGCGCTCTTGTTGCTGTTCAGGTTGATCTCCGTTTTCGCGGCGAGGCCGATGGTCAGACCAATTTGCGCCTGCCCCAATCGTGGGGCGGGCGCGATGCGCTTTGGCGCGCCATCACCGATCTGGAGGCCGTCTCCGGCGGACGCTTGAGCGAAGGCGAGGGGCCGAGCCAGCGTGTGCTCACGCACCGCCCCGGCGCGCGCGTGCACGTGCGCTATCGCATCGTGCAAGATTACGAAGGCCCGCCCAGCGCGCGCGAGGGCAATTCCTACCGCGCCGTGGTCCAGCCCGGCTATTTCCACCTGATCGGCGAAGCCGCGATGGTGACCCCCGAGGGCGCCGACAGCGCGACGCCAGTGCGCTTTCAAATGCGGCGTCTGCCGCGCGGCTGGAGCTTTGCCTCCGATCTCGAGCATGAAGGCCTCACGCTCGCCGATGTGTGGTCGTCCATTAGCGTGGGCGGGGATTTCCGCATCCTCATCGGCGCGGCGACGAATCTACGCGTCGCCATCCGCGGCGATTGGGATTGGAACGACGCCGATTTCATCGCCACGGTCGATCGCGTCATCGCCGGCCATCGCCGCTTCTGGGACGACGAAGGCGCGCCCTATCTCGTCACCGTGCTGCAGACCGAACAGCCCCAGCCGGGCTGGCTCTCGATCGGCGGCACGGGGCTTGGCGATGCGTTCGCTTTCTTCGCCACACCCAACGCCCAAGCCGCGCCGATCACGCGCACCTTGGCGCATGAGAGCCTGCACACCTGGATTCCGCTGGAAATCGGCGGCGCGCCGCAAGAGGGCGAGGCGCTGCAATATTGGCTCTCTGAAGGCTTCACCGATTTCTACACCGGGCGTCTGCTCGTGCGCGAAGGCATCTGGACGCCGCGGGATTTCGCGGACGATCTGAACACCATGCTGCGCGCCTATGCGTTTTCGAGCGCCCGCACGGCGGCGAACGAACGCATCGGCTCCGATTTCTGGAATGATCAGGATGTGCATCATCTGCCGTATCAGCGCGGCCGGCTGACGGCGACGCTGTGGGATGCCCGCTTGCGTGCAAGCGGGCAAAGCCTCGATCTGCTGATGCACACGCTGCGTGAGCGCGTCGATGCCGGGGAAGAGGAAGAACCGGCGGGGCCGGCGTTTTCGGCGCTGGCGCTCGAGCGGATCGAGGGCTTCGCCGCCGATTACGAGAATTATGTTCTCGCCGGCCAGCCGGTGCTGCTGCCGGAAGACGTGTTCGCGCCGTGTGGGCGGGTCGTCACTTTCGAGGCCGCGCCCTTCCATCGCGGCTTCGACATCGAGGCCACCAGCGCCAACAACAACACCATCACCGGCCTTGACCCCGCTTCGCCTGCTTACGCGGCTGGCCTGCGCGAGGGCATGGTGATCCTGCGCCGCGAAGCTGGCGTCATTGGCGACGCCGAGCAGGAGCTGGTTTATGTTCTGCGCGACGGCGAAACCGAGCGCACGATCCGCTATTTTCCGCGCGGGCCGGGCCTGCGCACCGTGCAGCAATTTGAGCTCGCCGCCCCGCTAGAAGGGGAAACGCTGGCGCAATGCGTGCGGACGTTAGGCGGCTGAGCGGCGCGGCGCTTGCGTTTTGCCGAGCAGGCGGCTTCAACGGGAGCCCAAATCAAATCGGGGGAAATCATGCTTCAAGTGCTGACCATGGCCGTCGCCGTCGCTGCTTTGCTCGCGGCTTGCCAGCCCGCGGCAGTGACCCCCGCCGCCGCCCCGGTTGAGCTCTACGCGCTGGATTGCGGGCGCATCTCCTTCACCGACACCGCGCCCTTTGCCGATGACGGCAGCTTCAACGGCGTGGCGCGCGAGTTTGTCGATCCCTGCTACCTGATCCGCCACCCGAGCGGCGATCTCATTTGGGATCTCGGCTTTCCGGACGCCGTGGCCGATATGCCCGAAGGCATGCGTATCGCGGCGCTGAACGCCCAAGTCACTGTGCCGGTGAAGCTGGCAGATCAGTTGGCGCAACTGAATCTGACGCCGGCGGACATCGAGTTCGTCGCGATATCACACAGCCACGGCGATCACGTCGGCAACGCCGCCCTGTTCGCGCCCACCGCGACCTGGATCGTCGATGCGGACGAGCGCGCGCACATGTTCCGCGACGAGGCGCGCCAGAGCCAAGAATTCGCGATGTACGCCCCGCTCGAAAGCGCGCGCACCACGCTGATCGAAGGCGATGCGCGCCATGACGTGTTCGGCGACGGCTCGGTCACCATCATTCAAGCGCCTGGCCACACGCCCGGCCACGCCATCCTGCTGGTGCGCACCGCCAATTCAGGCGCCGTGCTGCTGACCGGCGATATGTTCCACATGGCCGAAAGCCGCGAGCGGCGCACCGTGCCCGCGTTCAACGCGGACCGCGCGCAGACGCTGGAATCGATGGATTTGGTCGAGACGATCGCGGCTGAAGAGAACGCGCGCGTCATCCGCCAGCACGTGCCGGAAGACATGGACGCGCTGCCACGTTTCCCTGAGCCGTTGCGCTAAAGCGGGACAACGCGCGCGAAACGCGAGGATTTCGCGGCCGCAGCATCGAAAATGCACGCCTAATTCGCGCAAATCCTATGATTCTGCGTGGACCGGGCGGAGTCTTGGCGCATGTTCAACGCTCCTCGCGAGGGAGGCCGCCAATGACTTATCAAACCGCACAAGCGTGGCTCGTCGAATGGGCGCCGAAAATCGGCATCGCACTCGTCATTCTCATAGCGGCGCATTTCATCGCCAAGACGGTGAAGTGGGCGATCGCCAAGGGGATTGACCGCATTCCCTTCCTATCTCGGCGCGACGGGGAAAGCGCCACCAGCGCCAAGCCGGTGATTGATGTGGGCGAGCGCATCGGCGAAGTGGGGTATTGGCTGGTCTGGCTGCTCGGCCTCATCCTCGCGCTAGCGCAGCTGGAGATGACGGCCATTGTACAGCCGCTGAACGAGATGGTGTCGGGCTTCCTGGCCTATCTGCCTTCCGTGGTCGGCGCGGCGATCATCTTCTTCATCGGCTTCGTGCTGGCCACCATC